>JAAYXN010000443.1 GCA_012515885.1 Rhodococcus sp. (in: high G+C Gram-positive bacteria) | reverse complement strand
GACCAGAACCCGGTGGCGAGGCCGGCCGCGTAGGCAGCGCCCAGCGACGTGGTCTCGGGCACCTTGGGCCGGATCACCGGCACGCCGAGCAGGTCGGCCTGGAACTGCATCAGCAGGTCGTTGCCCACCATGCCGCCGTCGACCTTGAGTGACTCGAGTTCCACACCCGAGTCACTGTTCATCACCTCGACGACCTCGCGGCTCTGATAGGCCGTGGCCTCGAGCGTCGCGCGCGCGATGTGACCGTGGTTGACATACCGTGTGAGACCGGCGATGACACCGCGGGCGTTGGACTTCCAGTACGGCGCGAACAACCCGGAGAACGCCGGCACGATGTAACAGCCGCCGTTGTCCTCGACCGAGCGCGCGAGGTCCTCGACCTCCGGCGCGGCCTTGATCATCTTCAGGTTGTCGCGCAGCCACTGCACGAGCGAACCGGTCACCGCGACGGAACCTTCGAGCGCATAGATTGCGTCCGCGTCACCGATCTTGTAGCAGACGGTGGTGAGCAGTCCGTGCTCACTCTGAACCGGTGTCGTACCGGTATTGAGGAGCAGGAAATTGCCTGTGCCGTAGGTGTTTTTCGCTTCGCCTTCACTGAGGCAGGCTTGCCCGAACGTCGCTGCCTGCTGGTCACCGAGGATGCCTGCCACCGGAACACCGGTCAGAGCACTGGATTCGCGGATCGTGCCATACACCTCGGATGAGCTGCGGATTTCCGGGAGCATCGACATCGGAATGTCGAAGTCTGCGCAAATCTCGGCATCCCAGTTGAGGGTGCGCAGGTCCATCAGCATGGTGCGCGACGCATTGGTGACGTCGGTGACGTGCACCCCACCGGTGAGGTTCCACAGCACCCAACTATCGATGGTCCCGAAGCAGAGTTCACCGGCTTCCGCGCGTTCACGCACGCCCTCGACGTTGTCGAGTATCCAACGAAGTTTGGGCCCAGAGAAATACGTCGACAGGGGCAAGCCGGTGGCCTCGCGGTACCGGAGAGGACCGACGTCGCCAGCGAGCTGGGTACAGATTTCGTCGGTACGGGTGTCCTGCCACACAATCGCGTTGTACACGGGTTCGCCGGTCGCACGATCCCACACCACAGTGGTTTCCCGCTGGTTGGTGATGCCAATAGCGGCAATGGAGGACGCGGCGACGTCTGCGCGGGCGATCGCCCCGCCCACCACTTCCCGCACGTTCTCCCACAGCTCTACTGGGTCGTGTTCTACCCAACCGGCGCGCGGCATGATCTGCCGGTGCTCCTTCTGAGATACCGCCACTACCAGGCCGGAATGGTCGAAAATGATGCACCGACTTGAGGTGGTGCCCTGATCGATCGCCGCGATGTACTGAACCACACGCATGAAGCTACTAGCCTGGATTGGGATCTGTGGGTGATAGGCCACAGACAGCGGCAAATACGAGGGAATTGCAGGGAACGACAGCACGGTAGTTAAGGCAGCGCAGTAGAAGGCAGGGGTCGGTGTTGAGTAATCAGTCGCAAGTGCCCGCGCTTGGTCCGACGCAGCGTCAGCAGGCGTGGGATCAACTACAGCACAGTGAGTTCGACGTGGTGGTCATTGGCGGCGGCGTCGTGGGGGTGGGTACTGCTCTGGACGCCGCGACGCGCGGACTTAAGGTCGCGTTGGTCGAGGCCCGCGATTTCGCGTCCGGCACGTCGAGCCGGTCGTCAAAGATGTTTCATGGTGGATTGCGGTATTTGGAGCAACTGGAGTTCGGTTTGGTGCGTGAAGCGCTACACGAACGCGAACTGTCGTTGACCCGGCTGGCACCACACCTGGTCAAGCCACTGAAGTTCCTGTTCCCGCTCACCCATCGCGTGTGGGAGCGCCCGTATATCGCGGCGGGAATTTTTCTGTATGACCGAATGGGCGGAGCGAAATCTGTTCCGGCCCAAAAGCATTACACGCGTGCGGGTGCCAGACGGCTCGTCCCAGCCCTCTCACGCAAAGCGCTGGTGGGTGGGATTCAGTACTACGACACCGTCGTTGACGATGCCCGCCACACCATGACCGTTGCTCGGACCGCTGCCCACTATGGTGCGGTGGTGCGGACGTCGACGCAGGTGGTCGGCTTTATTCGCGAAGCGGATCGGGTGTGCGGGGTTCAGGTCCGCGATGTTGAAGATGGACGTACCGCGCAGGTGCGGGCTCGGGTAGTCATTAACGCGACCGGGGTGTGGACCGACGAGATCCAGGCGCTCTCGCATGTGCGGGGACGTTTCCGGGTGTGTTCATCGAAGGGCGTGCACATTGTGGTGCCGCGTGATCGCATCGTCAGCGACGCGGCGATCATTCTGCGCACCGAAAAGTCTGTGCTGTTTGTGATTCCGTGGGGCAGCCACTGGATCATCGGCACCACTGACACGGATTGGAACCTGGACCTCGGGCATCCCGCCGCCACGAAAGCCGATATCGATTACATCCTCCAGCACGTCAACAGTGTGCTTGTCACACCGATCGCACACAGCGACATCGCCGGGGTGTACGCGGGATTGCGTCCACTACTTGCTGGGGAGAGCGATGAGACGTCGAAGCTTTCGCGTGAACACGCGGTAGCGCGGGTGGCGCCAGGACTGGTCACGATCGCCGGTGGCAAATACACCACGTACCGGGTCATGGGTAAGGACGCTGTGGACCTCGCCGTCGGCGATATTGATGCGCGTGTACCGGATTCGGTGACCGAGCAGGTTCCGCTTGTCGGCGCCGACGGCTATTTCGCGCTGGTCAATCAGATGGCGAGCGTCGGGGACCAGCATGGGCTGCATTCGTATCGGGTGCGGCACCTGCTCGATCGGTATGGCTCCCTGATCGGTGATGTGCTCGCGTATGCGAAAGATACACCCCACCTGTTGGAGCCGATCACGGCAGCTCCGTCGTATCTGCAAGTGGAAGCGGTGTACGCGGCTGCAGAGGAGGGGGCGTTGCATCTCGACGACATTTTGGCGCGGCGCACCCGGATCGCGATTGAGTACGGGCATCGTGGGGTTGATTGCGCCGAGCAGGTCGCGGCGTTGGTGGCACCGATCCTCGGTTGGGACGAGACGCAGACGGAGCAGGAAATTGAGCTGTATCGGGCGCGGGTGATCGCGGAGATCGAGTCACAGAAACTGCCCGATGACGAATCCGCAGATGCCCTACGTGCCGCTGCCCCCGATTCCCGTCCTGAACTGCTAGAACCCGTCCCACCCACCGCGCCCCTAGAGGAGTAGCGCAGTCAAGTGTGCCCCCTACTCGGGTGAGTAGGGGGCACAGGCAGGCAAGGGCAGGAAGGGGTTAGCTGCCGTTGCCGCCGACCTCACGGATGCCGCCGAAGCCGCCGTCAGACTCGCCGCCCAGCCAGGCGTGCGGGCTGCACTTGATCTGGTCAGCGGGGAAGCCTTCAGGATCAAGAGCGTTTTTAACGACGTCAAACACGAACGGTGAGTACTGCATGGACAGGTGGTCGGAGAAGTCCACCGAGCAGTGATCTTGGATGCGAACGTTGTTGACGTTGCCGCCCTGGTTTTCAGGGATGAACGTGATCTCCCACGGAGTCACAATCTCGTCCCACTTGGAGCCGATGATCGTGTAGTTGATGCCGTCGAATGTCGCTGGCCCGTCCCACAGGTTCAACAGAACGGGGGAGTCGTAGACCTGCTGGATGCCCGCGACGCCGACGATCCAGTCGAGCAGCGGATCAATGTTGATGGCGCGGCCGATGAAACGGTTGAGGTCGCCGATACCCAGGAGGCTGGTGCCGTTGTGGGTGCCGCTCAATGCGATGTGGTTGGCGACCTTGTCTTTGCCGCCTTCGAACTTCATGTACTGCATGGCGACGAGGCTGCCCTGCGAGTGGGCGATGATGTCGACCTTGTCGGCGCCGGTGCCAGCGAGGACTGCGTCGACGAAGGTGGCGACCTGTTTCGCGGATTCTTCAACGGGTCGGGTGCCGAATACGCCGGGGATCGGGGCTGCGGCGCCACCACGGTTGGTGAGGACGTTGTGCCCGTAGTTGAGGGTGAAGAGGCAGTAGCCCTCTTCCTTCAAGACGGGGCCGATGCCGGAGAAGCTGTTGTAGGCGTTCATCCAGGTGCCGTGCAGCAGCACGACGGGACGCGGATGCTTTTCTGACGGCTTGCAGCTGTAGTCGTTGGTGCCGATGGGTGCGGCACCGTTGTTGAAGGTGCCCTTCACCAGGGCGTCGGGCCAGTTGTTTGAGGGGCCGCCGATGCCGTTGGTGGCGGTGTCAGCGGGAGGAATGACATCTGCGCTTGCAGGGCTGACGAGTCCAAGCGTCAGGCCAGCTGCAGCGGCAAGAGCCATCGCCGCGCCTGCGAGAGTGCGATGTTTCGTACGTCCCGCGTTCCTTCCGTGAGTAATCCATGTCATAGCGAGCACGGTAGGGCGAACGGGACATAACTTACTAGTCGGTCAGTAATTCGAGTGCTGATTCCTTGATGTTCGATGGCGGATTAGTGAAGTTACTTAGTTTTAGGAGTGATGTCGCAACGCGTGGCCGTTTCACCCGCGCAGCCGCAGACCCCGCGGTGTGTGCGAGAACCCGGCTTCGGTGAGGGTGGCGGCAAATTCGTGGCCGTGAATGTCGGCGCCATCTACTTTTTCGACCACTATCTTGTCGATACCGCGCCGTTTGACGGTCTCCGCGAGGGATTGCGCGGCCATCCGTAAAACACCGGGTTCGTCGGTAAATGTGAGCACAGTGCGCCCACCCCGCTCGATAAAAAGGGCCAGTTCGCCGTCGACAAGAACCACCAGCGCCCCCGCTTTGCGGCCCGGCCGATGCGACGGAGAATCCTCGCTGCGCGTTGGCCACGGCAGCGCCGCACCATACGGGTTGGCCGGGTCGGTAGCGGCCAGCGTCAGCGCTGACACGGTGCGGGGCCTGCCTCCCGCATCCCTGCTGACCGCGTCGCGACTGAGGATGTCGTCGCCGTAGCTGCGCAGCCGGTCCACCACGTGCGGCGTCGAAAACTGGGCACCGCCCAAAGTCTCAACAAAATGTCCGCGACGGCACCGCCCCCGGTCTTCGAAGCTGCCCAGCACCTTGTACATGAGGGCAAACCCGCCGGTGACGTTCTCATTCATCACCGAACCGCGAGTGACGACGCCGTAGCGGTCGAGAAGAATTTCGGCGGTCGCGGTGGCCCGCATTGTTGGGTCGGGCTCTGGCGTCGGCAGTATCGACCACCGCCCAGCGACAGTTGGTGGCCCGCCCCGCGAGGGTGCAGCGGAACCGCCCGCGGTGAGGGCGGCGCGCGACAGCATCGCCCGCGATCGCGGTGGACGACGCGGCGAGCGGTGGCTGGTGGTGCGCCTCGATGTATCCGACAGCAGTGCGCGTAGCGGCGCGAGGGTGTCGCCTGAGATACGGCCCATCCACACCAAATCCCACAGCACCGCCGACAGAGCGGCATCATCGGTGCTTTGCAGGGACTGCGACAGCTGCCGGAAGAAGTAGGCGCCGCCGCTCGACAGTGTGCCGAGAACGCTGGCTTGAATATCGGTGAGCGGGGGAGCCGCGTCATCTGCCTGCAGGGTCAGCGGCGCCGTATCGGCGGGATGAAAGGTGATCCACCCGTCCTTGCTGGAAATCGATCCCGCACCCGCCCACAGGATTTCGCCACTCGACGTCAACTCGTCCAGCATGGGCGGCGAGTAGTCCGCCACCCGAGCGGGCAGAATCAACGACTCCAACGCAGACGCGGGAATCGGCACACCCGCGAGTTGTTCGAGCGCCGTCGCGACGCCGTCCACGCCGCGCAGTGTGCCGCCGATGTGCTGCCACGACGGCAGAAACCGCCCCAACGCCGCAGTGGACACGGGCTCGACTTCTTCACGCGCCGCCGCCAGCGAGCGCCGTCGCAACCTGCGCAACACCTGCGCGTCACACCATTCGGGTTCGCTACCGCCAGGCCGGAATTCGCCTGCTACCACGCGTTTGTCGTTGCTCAGCCGGGTGAGAACGTCACGGACGACAGCGACACCGATCCCGAAACGTGCGGCAGCATCGGCGGTGGTGAAAGGCCCATGGGTGCGCGCGTAGCGGCTGATCAGATCACCGAGGGGATCGTCGACCGGTTCGATAAAGGCGTTGGGCACACCGATCGGCAGCGGCACACCTAATCCGTCTCGCAAGCGCGGCGCATCTTCCATGGCTGCCCACCACTGTTGGCCTGCGAACGACACCGCCAACACTCGGGTACTGGCTTTCAGCTCCGCCAGCCAGGGGACCGGATCATCGGTGCTGCGCTGGGCGACCTCTTCGGTGGTCAGCGGCCCCAGCATCCGCAGGAGGTCCGCGACCCCTTCAAGGTCGCGTGCATGACGGTCGGGCGTGAGCCGCTGCAGTTCGAGTTCGGCGTCGGCCAGCACCCGCTCGTCAAGGAGTTCCCGCAGTTCAACGCGGCCAAGGAGTTCCGCGAGAAGCGTCGAATCCAGCGATAGTGCGGCGGCGCGGCGCTCGGCAAGTGGGCTGTCACCTTCGTACATGAATTCGCCGACGTAGTTAAAGAGCATCGAGCTGGCGAACGGTGACGGCGACGCGGTCTCGACATCAATGAGACGCACCTGCCGCCGCGCCACGCGAGTAAACAGGGCTTTCAGCGCGGGTAGGTCGTAGACGTCCTGGAGGCATTCACGCACGGTCTCCAACAGGATTGGAAACGTTGGATATTTGCGAGCCACATCGAGGAGTTGGGCGGAGCGTTGACGCTGCTGCCACAGCGGTGCCCGTTTGCCGGGTGTGCGGCGCGGCAACAGCAGTGCGCGGGCCGCGCATTCACGAAACCGGGAAGCGAACAGCGCAGAGCCACCGACCTGCTCGGTGACGATGTCTTCGATCTCGTCCGGGTCAAAGGCAAACAGTGCCACCCCCGGCGGGTCGTCGTCAGTGTCGGGCAGACGCACAATGATCCCGTCGTCCGACGCGGTCGCTGCGGCATCGACCCCGAGCTGTTCGCGCAGCCGGGCAGTGACTGCCAGCGCCCACGGCGCGTGCACCCGCTGGCCATAGGGCGAATGCAGGACGAGGCGCCAGTCACCGAGTTCGTCGCGGAAACGCTCCATGATCAAGGTGGTGTCGGTAGGTACCTGGCCGGTCGCGGATTTTTGTTCGTCCACTAGTTGCAGCAGGTTGGTGGCGGCGTACTCATCGAGGCCGCAACTTCGGGCGCGTTCGGCGGCGTCCGTACCTTTTCCGAATGAAATCTCTCGAAGGAAACCGCCCAGTGCTTCACCGAGTTCTGCGGGACGCCCCAGCCCGTCGCCATGCCAGAACGGTAGCCGCCCCGCCAGTCCATATGCGGGGCTGACCAGTACCCGATCGAACGTGATTTCTTCGATCCGCCAACTGGTGGCGCCGAGCGCGAAAACGTCGCCAACTCGGGATTCGGACACCATCTCTTCATCGAGTTCGCCGACACGCGAAGCCTTTTCGCCCACCATGTAGACGGCAAACAGTCCGCGGTCCGGGATGGCTCCACCGGAGGTGACGGCCAGACGCTGCGAGCCGGGCCGTCCGGTCAAGGTATTGGCGTCGCGGTCCCACACCAAACGTGGCCGCAATTCAGCGAATTCGTCGGACGGGTAGCGGCCTGCGAGGAGGTCGAGGGTGGACTCGTAAGCAGAGCGCGGCAGCGTCGCAAACGAGCCGCTGCGCCGCACCGTGTCGAACCAGTCGTCCACATCGATCGTGTCTAACGCTGTAGCCGCGACGGTGTGCTGGGCGAGGATATCGAGGGGATTAGCAGGAATGGATAGCGACTCAATCTGGCCGCTGACCATGCGTTCGACGGTGACGGCGCAGTGCAGCAGGTCTGTGCGATGCTTCGGCAAGACCACTCCGCGCGAGATTTCGCCGACCTGATGCCCGGCTCGGCCGACGCGCTGCAAACCGCTCGATACTGACGGCGGCGACTCGACTTGAATGACCAGGTCTACAGCGCCCATGTCGATACCAAGCTCAAGGCTGCTGGTGGCCACCACACACCGCAGTTGGCCGGTTTTGAGGTCGTCCTCGATGACGGCACGCTGATCTTTACTGACCGAGCCGTGGTGCGCGCGGGCAAGCAATGTTCCTGCCCCGTAACCGACTTCGGTAGGAGATCCCAACTGTGATGGCGGTTTGTCGTTGCGCGCCACCTCCTCGCCGTTGCGTTCTGCGTACAACTCGTTGAGTCGAGCGGTGAGCTTCTCGGCGAGCCGCCGCGAATTGGCGAAGACGATGGATGAGCGATGTGCGAGAACAAGATCGACGATGCGCTCTTCGACATGCGGCCACATCGAGCCCGCTGCGGGCACAGAAGGTGCGTCCGCAAAGGGGTCAGGCGTGGCTCCGGCCAACGACACCGCCGGGTCCACGGACTCTGTGGGAGCCGGTTCAATACCCAGTTCCGTCATGTCTTCGACAGGCACCTGCACCGTGAGATCGAACGTTTTCGGTGACGGCGGCGCAACGATGTCAATGGGTGCCGCGCCGGAGAGGAAGCGGGCCACTTCTTCGCGCGGACGCACGGTCGCGGACAGACCGATACGTCTCGCAGGCTGAGGCAAGAGTGCGTCGAGACGCTCAAGCGAGAGCGCGAGATGCGCGCCGCGTTTGGTGCCCGCGACGGCGTGCACCTCGTCCACGATGACGGTGTCGACACCCATCAACGTGGAGCGGGCCGCTGACGTCAGCATGAGGAATAGGGATTCGGGGGTGGTGATCAGAATGTCCGGCGGGTTGGCGATGAGCTGCCGCCGAGTGCTGGCCGGGGTATCTCCCGAGCGCACCCCAACCCGAATATCAGGGGGATTGAGCCCTAACTGGCGTGCGGTCTGGGTGATGCCGACCAGCGGTGCCCGCAGGTTGCGTTCGACGTCGACGCCCAGCGCTTTGAGCGGCGAAATGTAGAGGACACGGGTGGCCGGAACGGTCGAGGTATCGGAGTTAGCGGAGTCGGAGCTAGTGGAGCCGGTGCTGGTGGGATCGACGTTTTCGGCGGCTAGCCGGTCCAGCGACCACAGGAACGCGGACAGCGTCTTACCGGACCCGGTGGGTGCGATGACCAGAGTGTTGGAGCCGCCCGCAATGGATTGCCACGCGCCGAGCTGTGCCTCGGTGGGCGCCGCGAACGCGCCGGTAAACCACTGCTGGGTGGCAGCGGAAAACCCGGCGGCAGCGAACCGCTCCAATGCGTGGTGTGTATCGCTCACAACCCCATACTGCCCCTAGACACCGACAACAATCCCGCCGATTTGCCGCCGCACGCAGGTTCGCCTCCGATAACCTGCGCTGATGGGCGATCATTTGCGGAACGAGTCTCATGTGGCGCCGCTCGACGATATTGATCGGGTGTTGATGCGCGAGTTGGCGGCAGATGGCCGTGCGACGCTAGCTGCCCTCGCTGATAAGGCGGGGCTGTCGGTTTCTGCTGTTCAGTCCCGGGTTCGTCGCCTTGAGGCCCGTAAAGTGATTCGCGGCTATACAGCCAAGGTTGATCCCGAAGCCCTCGGCAACCATTTGTCCGCGTTCGTCTCGATTACTCCGGTTGATCCGTCGCATTCGGGTGATATTCCGGGACGTCTGCGTTCGTTGCGGGCGATTGAGGCATGTCACGCGGTGACGGGCAAAGAAAGCTTCATGCTGCTGGTTCGGGTTCCCTCGCCCAAGCATCTCGAACAGCTCTTGCAAGAGATCCGTCTTGCCGCGAATGTGCATACCCGCAGCACGATCATCCTCGATACTTTTTTCGAAGGGTGAGCCACTTTTTTTGAAGGATGAGCTGCGTCGAAGGCTGGTTATGCCTGTTCGGTGCGTGTAGATCGTCGCACTAACCAGGCGACGGCGAGGACGATCACGACACCACCTACGTCTGCGGCGAAATCCCAGAGTGAACCGTGCCGACCTATCGGGAGAACGGCCTGCGCGAGTTCGGTGGCGGCAGCGAACACAATCAACCAGACCGCGGTCATTGTGGGGGAGATGCGTCCATAAAGCGATGCACCAGCTAGAACAGCGAACATCAACGCGTGCACCACTTTGTCTGCGTGCTCAGGCCCGGTCGGTGTGGACGAGGCGGGGGAGAGCAGCATTACGAGGACGACGACGCTCGCCACAACGACCGGAATGCGGCGCGGTGTCATTCCCCAACCTGTCATTTCCCAGCCTGCCATTCGCCACTGTTTACCCATCGCAGCGCCTCAGGACGGGGTGTTGACGTCGGTCACCGTCACACCCAGTGCGCCTTCCGCGAACCGGCGGACAGCGGCGATGCCGTCGTCGAGGAGAGCTTGCTCGCCGTCGCGCGCCCAACCGCTCAGCGCCCCGGTGTGTGGGTCGAGGACCAGTTCGGCGCGCAGTTGTCCGCTGGTGATGTCGCAGACCGCCCACGTGTATGCGGTGTCTTCGGTCCAGTGCCGGGCACGATCGGCAACGTAGCCCGCGTCCGTGATTCCACCTTCGGCCAGTGCGGGTCGGTCGTCGACGCGGTCGTCGGCGCGCAGTCCACGCAGGTAGACCTGTCCGGCATTGACTTCGATGGGTTCCACAGCTGTGAGAGTCTCTTTCGATCGTCGCGGCAGGTTGGGGCCATTTCACGCCAGAACGCAGTGGGGCGGCCCGGCAGGTATGCCGGGCCGCCCAGACTAGCCCTGAACGTGCAGGAAACTACTTGATTTCGGTGAGGACGGTGCCCTGGGTGATGGCAGCACCGGCTTCGACGGCCAGGCCGGTCACGATGCCAGCCTTGTGTGCGTTGACGGGGTTTTCCATCTTCATCGCTTCGAGGACGACGATGAGGTCTCCTTCAGCGACTTCCTGGCCTTCTTCGACAGCGACCTTGACGACGGTGCCCTGCATGGGTGCGGTGACGGAGTCGCCGGATGCTGCGCCACCGGCTGCGCCACCGCGCTTACGCGGCTTGGGCTTCTTGCGGACGACGCCTTCGGCTGCGGCACCCAAACCGAAGTGGCCGGGCAGCGACACCTCGACGCGGCGGCCACTGACCTCGACGACCATGCTCTGACGGGGCAGAACCTCGTCTTCTTCGAGAGGCTCGCCGCCGGTGAACGGCGGGATCTGGTTGTCGAATTCGGTTTCGATCCAGCGGGTGTGGACGTCGAACGAGGTTCCGTCACCAATGAATGCCGGATCGGAGACGACGGCGCGGTGGAACGGGAGCACTGTGGCCAGGCCCTGCACCTCAAACTCGTCGAGTGCGCGGCGGGCGCGGGCGAGTGCCTGGTCGCGGTCGGCGCCGGTGACGATCAGCTTGGCCAGCATGGAGTCGAATTGGCCGCCGATGACGCTGCCTGCTTCGACACCCGAGTCCATGCGGACGCCGGGGCCTGACGGCGGCTCGTACACGGTGACGGGGCCGGGGGCGGGCAGGAAGCCGCGGCCGGCGTCTTCACCGTTGATGCGGAATTCGATGCTGTGGCCGCGGGGCGTCGGGTCTTCGGTGATGTCGAGGGCTTCGCCGCGCGCGATCTTGAACTGCTCAAGCACGAGGTCGATACCGGACGTTTCTTCGGTGACGGGGTGCTCGACCTGCAGACGCGTGTTGACTTCGAGGAACGAGATCAGGCCGTCTTGGCCGACCAGGTATTCGACGGTTCCGGCGCCGTAGTAGCCCGCTTCACGGCAGATGGCTTTGGCGGATGAGTGGATCTGTTCACGCTGCTCGTCGGTGAGGAACGGTGCGGGCGCTTCTTCAACGAGTTTCTGGAAACGGCGCTGCAGCGAACAGTCGCGGGTTCCGGCGACGACGACGTTGCCGTGCTTGTCGGCGATGACCTGTGCTTCGACGTGACGCGGCTTATCGAGGTACCGCTCGACGAAGCATTCGCCGCGACCGAACGCAGCTACAGCCTCGCGGGTTGCTGATTCGAAAAGCTCAGGGATTTCTTCAAGGGTGCGGGCCACTTTCATGCCGCGGCCACCGCCACCGAACGCCGCCTTGATGGCGACGGGGACGCCGTATTCCTTGGCGAAGGCGACAACCTCATCGGCGTCCTTGACCGGATCCTGGGTGCCGGGAACGAGGGGGGCGCCAGCCTTCATCGCGATATGGCGGGCGGTGACCTTGTCACCGAGGTCGCGGATCGACTGCGGTGACGGGCCGATCCAGTTCAACCCGGCGTCGAT
>JAAYXN010000442.1 GCA_012515885.1 Rhodococcus sp. (in: high G+C Gram-positive bacteria) | reverse complement strand
CACACGTCGCATGGAATTTTGTGCCCTCCCACCCCGCATACCGGGTGGGAGGGCACAAAAAGGGATGGGACATGGCAGATCTACAGCAGCGCTGTGAGGGGCAGCGTCACACACAGGGCCACCACCGCAACACCCGTTGCGGTAATCGCACGGGGCGCACACACCCCAGGTAGAAGAGGACGTAGCGCCAACTGGCGGCTACGGGCACGGCCAATGGCGTACACCGCCACCGCAGCGATCAGCGCTGCCACCGCGACCACGGCGGTAACCGGCTCCCAATGGTGCGGCGTCACCACAACATCGCGCGCCGTCACCAACAAGCCATTAGCAACAATCGCAATCGACGTCCGCGTCCACGACAGTGCCGTGCGCTCCGGCTGCAACCCAGGATCGAAACCAGGCAAAGGAACAGGCGACGCCACCACAGTCGTCATGGCTGTCAACCCGCGACAATCAGTGTCAGCGCAATAGTTGCCGCACCAATAGCGACGAGAACGATTGCGAGAGTTGCCATCAGCGTAGAACCCGGTAGCGGAGCGTTATCGCGGATCGCCTGGTCACCCCGACGCCACCGCAACAAACCACCCGTCGCGCACGCGATCGCGAGCACAGCAAGGGCCGCGCCCAAAACATAGGCAAAAACTGGGTGATCGGGCACCGGGACAAAATGAAGGACCGCAACAGAGGTGGCTAACAAGCCCAGTGCCGTTCGCTGCCACGCCAAAAATGTGCGCTCGTTCGCGAGCGTAAACCGGTAGTCCGGTTCCGGCGGAATCGCAGGCTGAGACTGTTTTTCGGGCATGGCTCTACTCTGCCGAAACGGCCGTGATGCGTCTACTAAACGGTGGTGGCGTTAATGAGTTTTCTGGCGCACGTTCAACTAGCTGTTGCGCGGTGGTAAACGCAGCGCCGCAGAAACGAAAAAGGCGTCGTAAAGGCGCTTTTTGAGCCCAATTTCAAACCTAAACTGCCAGCTATGCAGCGTTGTATACGCGACGGACCTCACAGCGCAATTTACTGGCTTAACTGATTAGAAAAAGTGAGTCGTTCAGCCGTAACACTTTCCTCCGACTCTTAGTCCATGTTCAACGACAGCAACCCACCCAAGGCTCGCCGGCTTACCGCAGCGCGAAGCGGGGGACGCGGCAGGATCGTGATGGCCGTCACCACCGCAGCGGTTGCGTTTTCGTCGCTGCTGAGCGGCTGCGGCGTTTTCGACTCACAGACCGTGGTCGTCAACGTCGGCTACCAGTCCAAGACCATCAACACCATCAACGCAGGCACGCTGATGCGCGACCGCGGCGATTTCGAGAAGGCCCTGGAAGAAGCAGGCCGCGAGACCGGTACGAAGTACCGCGTCGTGTGGCAAGACTTCTCCTCCGGAGCGCCGCTCACCGCCGCGATGATCGCCTCACATGTCGACATCGGTTCGATGGGTGACTACCCACTCCTGACCAACGGCTCGAAGACCGAAAAGTTTGATGACGCCTCCACCGAGTTCGTGGCCACCACCGGCTACAACCTGCGCGGCTCCCTCAACCAGGTCGTCGTCCCTAACGATTCAACAGCGACGACGCTTGAGGATCTGAAAGGCAAGCAGGTATCGACCAGCCTCGGCTCCGCAGGCGACGGCATGCTGGCCACCGCGCTCGGGCAGGCCGGGATTGACCGCGAAGCCATCGAAATCGCGAACCAAGACCCATCCATTGGAGCCGCAGCCATCGAAGGCGGACAGGTTGACGCACTCGCGCAGTTCGTTCCCTGGCCGCAGCTGGTTCTGTTCCGCGAACAGGGTCGACTGCTCTACGACGGCGGCGACAACGGTGTCCCCACCTTCCACGGCATCGTGGCTCGCAAACAGTTCACCGGCGAGCATCCCGAAGTGATGACCGCGTTCTTATCGGCGATGAGGACAACAACGGACTACATCATCGACAACCCGATGGATGCGGCCGTGAGGATTAGCGAAATCACCGGTATCGAACCGGAAGTCGCCTACCTCTATAACGGTCCAGGTGGCCTGGTTTCGTTCGACCAAACCATCAAGCGAGAGTTCCGTGACTCACTCGCTCAGGTGAAAGAGTTCCTCGTCAAACGCGGCTCGGTGCGTGAAGAGTTCGAGATCGACGACTTCATCAACGAGACCTACCTCAAGGAACTGTTCGGCGACGAATTTGAGGAACGGACCGATTTCGTCGGCAACCCCATCACCCTGACCGGAAACGACGACATCTGCGGACTCACCGTCGAGGACCCCGCGACCGCATCTGAAGTGTGGTTCGACGGAGCTGACAAGACTGAAGTGTCGGCGACCCCCAGCTGCCTCCTGATGCGTATCGCCGCAGACGGCGGAGATGTCCGAGCCAGCTATATCCCGGATACCACGACGGGCACAAAGCTTTTCGCCGACAGCTCAGTGTGGGTAGTGGATCCGGCAGCGTCGCCGACCATGCGCTACCTGCCCTTCGCGACGCAGGCTCGCGCCGCGGACCATCTCGCTGACCATCCCGGCACCGAGATCGTGACGTTCGAGACCGCACTGGCGCAGTCCGATCCCATCAACTGACCACCCGATCCATCCTGGATCACCAGTTAAGGAGTAATACCCATGGCACACATGGCACCGACACATGACGGATTGGCAACGGGTGGGGGATTCGGCGGGCTGGGTAGCCGCAGCCCGATGAGTCCGGGGAAGGTGACCGGATGGCTGCGTGACCACACACCCACCATCACCGGCAATGGAGTTCGCAAAGCTGCTGCCAGCATTGCCCTCCCGCTCATTCCGATCGTTTCGTTCGTAGCAATCTGGCACTTCCTCACCGAGAACGAAGTGGTGGCGTGGCTCAGATTCAACCGAATGCCCACTCCAGCAGCGGTTCTCGATGGGTTCACTACCCGCCTCGGATCGGGCGCCTACTACGCGGACCTCTTCGCGAGCTTGCAGCGCATCCTGTTGGGTTTCGCTCTCGCCGCGATCATTGGTATCGCTCTCGGCACACTGATTGGCCGCTCGGAACTTGCTCGTAAAACCCTGCGTCCCTTCATCGAAATCGTTCGACCCATCCCGGCAATCGCTTTGGTGCCGTTGACGATTCTGCTCTTCCCCTCCAGCGAGCAGGGCATCGTCTTCATCACCTTCTTCGCCGCGTTCTTCCCCGTCGTCGTCAGCACCATCCACGCAATGGACTCCCTGCCCAAGGTGTGGGAAGAAGCCGCACAGACGATGGGCGCGAGCCGCTGGACGATCCTGCGTCACGTCGCCCTTCCCGGCGCCATGCCCGGCATCTTCTCCGGACTGTCCGTCGCCATGGGCGTCGCCTGGATCTGTGTGGTCAGCGCCGAAATGATCTCCGGCCAGTACGGCATCGGCTACTACACGTGGCAAGCCTACGGACTCCTCGACTACGCCGGCGTCGTCGTGGGAATGCTCTCGATCGGTGCACTTGGCCTCCTCACCGCCTGGGTGGTTGAGCTGATCGGTCGCCGCGTCAACCACTGGCTCCCACGCGCACAGCGCTGAGACCGTCTACCTCGTGTGAAGGGAACAGATCATGACTAGCACCCTCGAAACCCCAACCACCACAGCCAACGCCGGTGCCGCCGTTCGGCTCGACAATCTCCAACTCGGCTTCCACGGGCAGCTCGCTGCCAACGTGACCCTCGATATTGAACCGGGCGAAATCATCGTCTTCCTCGGGCCATCCGGGTGTGGCAAGTCCACGATCTTGCGTGCCCTTGCCGGTCTGCTTGAACCCATGGGCGGCAGGGCCACGGTCGGCGGCAAGGAGATCAGCGGCAACGACGCCCACTGCGCCATGGTGTTCCAGGAGGACGCTCTGCTTCCTTGGCGCAGTGCATCCCAGAACGTGCAATTCCCGCTCAACCTGCGCGGGATTCGCGGGAAGAAGGCGAAGGAAGAAGCGGCCCGCTACCTCGGTCAGGTCGGCCTGGGTTCGTACCTCGATCATCTGCCGAGCCGGTTGTCCGGCGGTATGCGTCAACGCGTCCAACTAGCCAGGACGTTGGCCTGCAACCCGAAAGTGATGCTGATGGATGAGCCTTTCGGCGCACTCGACGCGCAGACCAGGCTCGACATGCAGCAGCTGCTGATCTCGGTGTGGGAGCAAACGCAGATGACGATCCTGTTCGTCACCCACGACGTCGACGAGGCGCTGCTGTTGGCGGACCGCACCGTGCTGCTGACGCACCGCCCCGCGACCGTCGCCGAAATCGTCACCATCGATCGGCCGCGTGACCCGAAGGCCCAGTTCGAAGAGTCGTATCAGCGTCGGCGCCAAGAAATCCTCCAGTTCCTCGGCCACGCCCCGTGGGGCCACGGCGCGGAAGCGAAGGTGGTGTAGCGACAACCCCTACCAGCGAAGTGGGCCCTCCGGCAGAACGGCCGGAGGGCCCACTTCGGTTTAAGACACTGGAGAAGTTAAGACACTGGATCAGGCCGCTGGAGCCCGCACCACCAAGACGGTTCCTGGGAACTCAGCTGCAAGCTGACGACGGCAGTGCTTGACCGCCGCAGTGCCGTAACCCTGTTTGCGCTTATCGGGGACGATCCAAATCGCTACGTCCACTTCGCGCCCAGCCAGTTCACTAAAGACCAGGCCGACGGTATCGCCCGAGTCGGAATCCTCGGCGACAAACCACGCCGCAGACTCATCACGGACCCGCTCGATCCCAGACAGTCGTTCCTGCTCGACGCGGTCCTCGTCCCACTCCGAATACTGTTCGTTGCAGCGACGTCGGAAGAGATCAGCGTCGCTGGCAGTGAAGCTGCGAAGTCGTAGTGACGCGCCGGTGCTGGCTGGACGATCGATGGCCGTCCACTCCAACTGGGCATCCAAATCCTCAAGCTCAGACTGGATGCGCTGGCGTTCCGTCTTCGTCAAACGGTGAAACGGTAGGTTCAGCACAGCCTCGGCCGCTGTTTCAGTGACGCCAAGTAGTTCTGCGACAGCTGCCGTTGCCGCTGTGCGATCGTCGCTGTCGACGATGACTTCCAGGACTTCTTGTCGTTGTTCGAGAGCGCGCAGCAAAGCGAGAGTCAGCTCGCGCCGATCAAGAGTCCGATCCTGAACCGATGACGTCGTCATGAGAACCTCATTTCCTCGGCGCCGCGATGGCGGCACCGTTCGATCGGTGCCTGTCGTTGTGGTGTCGAATGCACCTCATTCGATTCTGTGTCGGCTAGCGGCAGACCACAACCGCTACGTCCGAGTAGTTTCGATTTCGATCTCAGGTAGGTGCCGGAAATAGCCGAAATGTTACTTCTCGGCGGTTG
>JAAYXN010000027.1 GCA_012515885.1 Rhodococcus sp. (in: high G+C Gram-positive bacteria) | reverse complement strand
GCTCTTGTTCGCCGCGGTCGTGGGTGTCACTTTCTGGCTGGCTGCGCGTGCGCCGGGGGGGTTGGGGCAGGAGCGCCGTCGGCTGCTTCCCGGCCAGTTCGCTCATTCACTGATCCCCATTGTTCTTGGCTATGTCCTCGCTCACTATTTGACGTACCTGGTGGAAAAGGGGCAGCAGACCGTTTTCTTGCTGGTGGGCGCGGACGGAGCACAGGTTTCCTATTTCCTGTCCGAGAACCCGGCGCTGGTCTCGACGAGCAAAGTGGTGTTTGTGGTGGCTGGACACATTCTGGGTGTGCTCGCCGCGCATGATGTCGCGCTGCGTGTGTTGCCTCGCAGGCATCGGCTCACCGGTCAGCTCGCGATGCTTTTGGTCATGGTTTTCTACACGTTCGGTGGCCTCTACCTGCTGTTCGGCGGCTAAAACGTCCGCGCGTTACGCTCCCAGGTGCGCGCTGAGTGCGGTCCCGGGAAAATCGGTGGTGCGCATCCTGGATAATCAGGGGTGAATCGGATATCGAATTCGACGAGGCAGTTCGACTAAACGGAGGATCCCTCATGCTTGCCCGCACCGACCTTCGGGGTCGCACCCCTTCCACGGCAGAGCTGCGTGCCGCCCTGCCCCGCGGTGGAGTGGACGTCGATGCGGTGCTGCATCAGGTTCGGCCGGTAGTTGAGGCGGTTCGTGATCGCGGCGCTGATGCTGCCTTGGAATACGGCGAGAAGTTCGACGGTGTGCGTCCGGCGTGCGTCCGAGTGCCTGTTGCTGAACTGGAACGGGCATTGACTGAGCTTGATCCTGCCGTGCGCACGGCATTGGAAGTCGCTATTGAACGCACCCGCAAGGTGCACTCTGATCAACGGCGCGTCGATTCGGTCACCGAGGTTGTTCCCGGCGGCACCGTCACCGAACGGTGGGTGCCGGTAGAGCGCGTTGGACTGTATGTGCCGGGCGGGAACGCGGTGTACCCGTCGAGTGTCGTCATGAATGTGGTGCCCGCGCAGATTGCGGGCGTGGGGTCGCTGGTTGTTGCGTCGCCTCCGCAAGCAGAGTTTGGTGGACTTCCGCACCCCACCATTTTGGCCGCGGCGTGCCTTCTGGGTGCCACGGAAGTGTGGGCGGTGGGCGGCGGTCAGGCAGTTGCCCTGCTCACTTACGGCGGTACCGACACTGACGGCGCCGAGTTGGCGCCCGTCGACATCATCACTGGCCCCGGAAACATCTACGTCACCGCGGCGAAGCGCCTGTGCCGTGGTCTTGTGGGTATTGACGCTGAGGCGGGGCCCACGGAGATTGCGATTCTGGCTGACAGCACCGCGGACCCGGTCCATGTGGCGGCCGATTTGGTCAGTCAGGCTGAACATGACGTGATGGCGGCGAGCGTTCTTGTCACTGACAGCGAAGAACTTGCTGCTGCGGTCGATGAGGCTCTTGCCGCTCAACTGGAGCTGACGAAGCACCGTGAGCGTGTCGAGACGGCGCTTTCCGGCAGCCAATCCGGCATCGTTCTGGTTGACGATGTTGCGGCTGGTCTTCGAGTCGTCAACGCGTATGCGGCCGAGCATCTGGAAATTCAAACTCGCGATGCGTCCGCGGTAGCGGCAGGCGTGACCAGTGCCGGTGCCGTGTTCGTCGGCCCCTGGTCGCCGGTGAGTCTCGGCGACTACTGTGCCGGATCGAACCATGTTCTTCCGACTGCGGGTTGTGCACGGCACTCATCGGGTTTGAGTGTCCAGACGTTCCTGCGGGGAATTCACGTGGTCGACTACTCGGAGTCCGCGCTGAAAGATGTTGCCGGGCATGTGATTGCGCTGGCCAATGCTGAAGACCTTCCCGCGCACGGCGAGGCCGTGCGACTGCGTTTTGAGGCCCTTAAATGAGTGTTGAAGCAGTAGGAAACACCGCACCTATTGGCGAGCAAGTCTCCCTCGCTGACTTACCGATTCGCGAAAGCCTGCGGGGCAAATCAGCGTACGGGGCTCCGCAGCTGACGGTGCCCGTCCAACTCAATACGAACGAAAACCCGCACGCACCGAGCCAAGCCCTTATTGATGATGTGGCGGAGGCGGTGCGCGAGGCGGCGAGTGAGTTGCACCGGTACCCGGATCGCGACGCAACCGCGTTGCGCACCGACCTGGCTGCCTACTTGGTGCGGCAAACCGGTGTCCCGGTGACCGTGGACAACGTGTGGGCGGCAAACGGGTCCAACGAGATTCTGCAGCAAATCCTGCAGGCATTCGCCGGACCGGGTCGCAGCGCTATGGGCTTTGTGCCGTCGTACTCGATGCACCCGATCATTTCCGACGGCACGGACACCGTGTGGCTGCCGGTGCTGCGCGGACCGGACTTCGCGCTTGATATCGATCTCGCTGTCGACGAGATCGTTGCGCAGCAGCCAGATGTCGTGTTCGTGACGAGCCCAAATAACCCGACTGGACACAGCATCCGCCTTGCTGAACTGCGTCGCATCCTCGATGCTGCGCCGGGGATTGTGGTTGTCGACGAGGCGTATGCCGAGTTTTCCGACGAGCCCAGTGCGTTGACTCTGCTCGATCAGTATCCGAACACGCTGATCGTGTCGCGCACGATGAGTAAGGCATTTGCGTTCGCGGGTGGCCGCCTGGGCTATTTGGCGGCTGCCCCGGCCGTTATTGAGGCGCTGCTGCTGGTGCGTTTGCCGTATCACCTCTCGGTCGTTACGCAGGCGGCTGCGCGCGCCGCGCTGCGGCACGCGGACGAGACGCTCGCAGGTGTTCACGAGCTAGCAGCTGAGCGTGTACGAGTATCGAAGGCTCTCGCAGACACTGGTTTTCACGTGATCCCCAGCGACGCCAACTTCATCCTTTTCGGTGAGTTCACCGACAGCGCCCGCGCCTGGCAGGCCTACCTTGATCGCGGTGTTCTCATCCGAGATGTTGGTCTTGCGGGGTACCTTCGGGCCACTATCGGTTTAACGAGCGAAAACGATGCACTGATCGCGGCCAGCGACGAAATCGCCGCAAGTGAGCTCCGCGTTCGCGGCGCAAGTGCTGATGGTGCGGGTACTGATCAAGCTAATGATGGTGTGAGGAGAGACGCATGAGTGAGGCAGCGCCGCGCATTGCGCGTGTCGAACGCACGACCAGGGAGTCGTCGATTTCCGTCGAACTCAATCTCGATGGGACAGGTGTCGTCGACATCTCTACGGGTGTCGCGTTCTTCGACCACATGCTGACCGCTCTTGGCTCGCATGCGAGCTTCGATCTGACGGTGCGCGCCGAAGGCGATGTCGATATTGAGGCGCACCACACGGTCGAGGACACCTCGATTGTGTTGGGGCAGGCGCTCGGTCAGGCCCTTGGCGATAAGAAGGGCATTCGCCGGTTCGGTGACTCGTTCATTCCGATGGATGAAACCCTCGCGCACGCAGCCGTTGACGTGTCTGGTCGCCCGTACTGTGTGCACACCGGCGAGCCTGAACACATGCTTGGTGCGGTCATCGCCGGATACCCCGGTGCGCCGTATTCGACGGTCATCAACCGTCACGTGTTCGAGTCGTTGGCACTCAACGCGCGCATCGCACTGCATGTGCGGGTTCTTTACGGTCGCGACCAGCACCACGTCACCGAAGCCGAATTCAAGGCGGTGGCGCGGGCACTTCGCGAGGCCGTCGAATACGACCCGCGAGTGACAGGCGTGCCGTCCACTAAAGGCACCCTCTAAAACTAGATCTGTAAGGAAGTTTAGTCAGTGGATGTTGTGTGGACGTACCTGCTGTTCATTCTGGCCGGTATCGCGGTAGGCGGCACCTATTCGATGTTCAAAGAGGGCAACAAGCTCGCAGCCGGAGTGCTGCTGGCGATTGCAGCACTCGCGGCCATCGCAGGTGTGCTGCGCCTGATGTAGTTACTGGCAGGTGCAATTCGGTGCGCAGCATCGCACCTAGATCACAACGGCCAGATCAACACCGCCTAGATCAACACCATAGGATCGACAACCATGAGCGTCACGTCCATCGCAGTACTCGACTACGGTTCCGGTAACCTCCATTCGGCGACGCGTGCGCTCGCACGGACAGGTGCGGCTGTGGAAGTCACCTCCGATCCGCAGGTAGCGCTCGCCGCTGACGGACTTGTGGTTCCCGGTGTGGGCGCTTTCGCCGCCTGCATGGAGGGCTTGAAGGCGGTGCGCGGTGACCGGATCATCGGTCAGCGCCTCGCCGGTGGCCGCCCAGTGCTGGGGATCTGTGTGGGTATGCAGATTCTGTTTGAGCGCGGCGTCGAGTTTGATGTGCCTGCCGAAGGCTGCGGTGAATGGCCGGGAACCGTCGATAAGCTCCAGGCCCCGGTGCTGCCGCACATGGGGTGGAACACGGTGGAAGCTCCCGCTGACAGCGTGCTGTTCGCGGGCATGGACCCGGACACTCGCTTCTACTTCGTGCACTCGTATGCGGCACAGAGCTGGGAATTGCCGCCGTCAGAGCACCTGACTGCGCCCAAACTGACATGGGCCGATCACGGTGGTCGTTTCCTCGCTGCCGTCGAAAACGGCCCGCTTTCGGCCACCCAGTTCCACCCGGAGAAGTCCGGTGATGCGGGCGCCGCGCTGTTGGAGAACTGGGTTCGCAGCCTGTAACCGGCTACCGGATCGATATCGATCACCCCACCCAAGAGGGCAATGGCAGGTGCCAGCGACTAGGGTTAACGCACGTGAGCCTGGTCCTTTTACCTGCAGTAGATGTCGTCAACGGTGAAGCTGTTCGCCTCGTCCACGGAGAGGCCGGTAGCGAGACCGGTTACGGTTCGCCCCGCGACGCCGCTTTCGCATGGCAGGAACAGGGTGCCGAGTGGGTTCACGTCGTTGATTTGGACGCGGCGTTCGGTCGCGGCTCCAACTATGAACTACTCGCCGGTGTCGTCGGCGAACTCGATGTCAAGGTTGAATTGTCCGGCGGTATCCGCGATGACGCATCCCTTGAGGCTGCGCTTGCGACTGGCTGCGCTCGCGTCAACATCGGCACCGCCGCCATCGAGAACCCGCAGTGGTGCGCGAAGGTGATCGCCAAGTACGGCGAGAAGATCGCAGTCGGCCTCGACGTGCGGTTTGCCGATGGCGACTACCAACTGCGCGGCCGTGGTTGGGTCAGCGAGGGCGGCAACCTGTGGGACACCCTGGCCCGGCTCGACAAGGACGGATGCTCGCGCTACGTCGTGACCGATATTGGCCGTGACGGCACTTTGACCGGACCAAACTTGGAGCTGCTGGCTCAGGTGTGCGCGGCTACTGATGCACCGATCGTCGCCTCGGGTGGAGTATCCACAATCGCGGACCTGGAAGCGATTTCGGGCCTAACGCACCTGGGCGTTGAGGGTTCTATCGTCGGTAAGGCGCTCTACGCTGGCCAGTTCACCCTGACCGAGGCGCTTGCCGCCGTATCCGGTTAGACGCATATGGCCACCGACCGCATACCAGGGAGTCGAGACCCGCACGAGCTACTCGCGATCGCGGGGGATGTCCTCGATGGTGTGTGCGAGCGGTTTATCACCGGAGTGGGGGCTCCCAGCGCGGTCGATAAGGGCGACGACGATTTCGCCACCGAAGTCGATCTGGAATTAGAGCGTCGCCTCACCGGTGAACTACAAGACCGGACCGGGATCGCTGTTCACGGTG
>JAAYXN010000441.1 GCA_012515885.1 Rhodococcus sp. (in: high G+C Gram-positive bacteria) | reverse complement strand
GGAGGTCAGCAGCAGCGACGGGATGGGTGCGTACGTCTCGTTGGATTCGCGATCAGAAAGCACGATGATGCGGGCACCGCCAGCGATGGCTTCGGAGACCTGGCTGCGAACCAGTTCCAGTGCCTTACGCAGCCCTTCGCCGCCCTCTTCAACGGGGTAGAGACCACGCACGATGACGCTGCGGAAGTTCGGGAAATCCCCGTCATCGTTGACGTGGATGAGCTTCGAGAGGTCATCGTTGTGCAGGATCGGCTGCGGCAAGAAAATCTGCTCGCAGGACTCTGCGGTGGGGTGCAGAAGGTCATGCTCGGGGACGATCGTGCCACCGAGGCTGGTGACGATTTCCTCGCGAATAGCGTCCAACGGCGGGTTCGTCACCTGCGCGAACATCTGCTGGAAGTAGTCGTAAAGCATCCGCGACCGCGCCGACAGGACAGCGATCGGGGTGTCGGTGCCCATCGAGCCGAGTGCTTCGGCACCGGTGGCTGCCATCGGCTTGACGAGAAGGTTGACCTCTTCGTTGGTGAAACCGAACATCTGCTGACGCAGCACCACACGCTCATGCGACATGTACGTGTACGGGCGATCCGGCAGGTCATCCATGTGGGTGACGCCCGCGTCGATCCACTCCTGGTAGGGGTGTTCGGCGGCCAGTTCGTCCTTGATTTCAACGTCGTCGATGATGCGGCCCTGCGCGGTGTCCACGAGGAACATTCGGCCTGGCTGCAGACGCACCTTGCGGACCACGGTGGCCGGATCGATCGGCAGCACGCCAACCTCGGAGGCCATGACGACGAGGCCGTCTTCGGTGATCCACAGACGCGATGGACGCAGACCGTTGCGGTCAAGGACCGCGCCGATGACGGTGCCGTCGGTGAAGCACACCGACGCTGGGCCGTCCCACGGCTCCATCAGTGAAGAGTGGTACTGGTAGAACGCCCTGTGCTCAGGCTTCATGGTCTCGTGGCGTTCCCACGCCTCCGGGATCATCATGAGCACTGCGTGCGGCAGGCTACGGCCACCGAGGTGCAGCAGCTCAAGGACCTCGTCGAAGCGCGCGGTGTCGCTGGCGCCCTTGGTGACGACGGGGAAGATCTTCTGCAGGTTCTCGCGGCCACCGAAGACATCGGTGTCGATCAGTGCCTCGCGGGCCCGCATCCAGTTTTCGTTGCCGTTGACGGTGTTGATTTCACCGTTGTGGGCGACCCGACGGAACGGGTGCGCCAGGGGCCAGGACGGGAACGTGTTGGTGGAGAAACGCGAGTGCACCAGGCCCAGGGCCGATTCGACGCGCTCATCCTGAAGATCCAGGTAGAAGCCTTCAAGCTGCGGCGTCGTCAACATGCCCTTGTAGACAAAGGTGGTTGACGACAGGCTGGCGAAGTAGACGCTTTCGCGTCCTGGGCCGTCGTCGCCCGAGCCGGAATCACCGAGTTCATGCTCGGCACGCTTACGCACGACGTAGGCGCGGCGCTCAAGTTCGAGGCCCGTCAGCGAGCCGTCTTCGGAACCGATGAACACCTGGCGGAACGTCGGCATCGCATCGCGAGCGAGGGTGCCCAGTGAAGAATCGTCGGTGGCGACGGTGCGCCAACCGAACACCTTCAGGCCTTCAGCCTCGGCGATCTTGTCGAAGCCTTCTGCTGCGGCATCGGCGTCCGCTGCCGCCTGGGGCAAAAACGCCATACCGGTGGCGTAGGCGCCTGCTGCGGGCAGCGGGAAGTCGACGACCTCACGGAAAAAACGATCCGGAATCTGAATGAGAATGCCGGCGCCGTCGCCAGTATTCGGTTCGGAACCGGCTGCACCGCGGTGTTCAAGGTTGACGAGCGCGGTGATCGCCTTTTCGACGATGTCGCGGCTAGCGCGACCCTTCATATCCACGACGAACGCGACACCGCACGAGTCATGCTCGTTGGAGGGGTGATAAAGCCCCTGAGGGCCTGGAAGTTGCTTCATACCTAGCCTTCGTATGCCGAAGAACGCTTGGGCGATCAGCAGCGTTGGTGATCGCACCCGCTCGGACAGGTAGTTAGGGCAGCCGTTGCACAACGCTGTGCGCGGCACCTTCCGAAGATCCCGCCTGGCTGGCTGCGAAGGGCTGTTTCGCGCGCCTGACGACGGGTGGTTTCGGTTGCGACGAACAGATATGTGTCCGCCATGTAAACCGAACGATAATGGAGCACCCCCGTTTCAACATAACTTAGGGTAGACTTATGCTCTTTTGACCAGCTGTTACTTTTCCTGACCCGATAACGCCGGGGGCAAACCGACGAACCGGACATCTTCGGATTGGGCTCTTCACCCATACCCCAATGTGCGCTGTGGGAGACCTCGACGACTCCCGGACCCTTCATTCTAGGAGGGTTCCGCGCACTTCGTAGGCTGAGCTGGGATTTTGTTACGCATCGTCTACCCGCAGTCGCCAGCGTTCACAGCGCCCCCTGCCGCGGCGCCACATCCGTCAACCATTCCGATACGCTGCCTGAGGCCAGATCGACCACAACCAGCTCACGGTTGCGTGTACGGAAGGCTAGCGGGGCAGACGAATACGCCCCCATGAGTACAGTTTTGCGCATCAACGTAAGGGGAGGACGCTGCGATGAATCACGGACAGAAGCCGGGGAAGAAAGACCTCGACCACTGGTTCCCGGCTTTTGAGACACCACCGACACCGCAGGACAACACTGACGCCCAGGCCTCGCCTGGGCGCACCCCCGCGCAGGCCACTCCGCCGCCCGCTGGCGGCCACGCCATCCGCCACTCAGGCCCCCGGCCGTCGCAGCGCGCCACCGGCTTTGATCCGTTTGCTGACAATTCGGATGCACCGACCTGGCTAGATGACGCCGCCGCCGCGCCCGCACGTGCACCCAAAGCGCCCAGCCGTCTGGGCCGCAATCTGGCCATCGTTGGCGGTGGGCTCGTGCTGGCCGGGGCCATCGCTGCGGGCGTCGCGTTCATGGTGATGCAGACCAACAATTCATCAGACGCCGTCGCAAGCACGTCCACCACCGAAGCCGCGACGTCAGCGAACAACCTCAGCAGCGACACCGCCACCGACGAGTGGTGCTCCCGGTTTGATGAAGGTGCCCGCCGCGGCGGGGACGGCGACGGCGACCACTCCTCGGGACTCAACGCGATTTTCGCGTTCCAGCACGCCTACTACGTCGAACGTGACGGCTTCAAAGTTGCCGAGTTTGGTGAGCCAGGACGATTCTCTGGTGAAGCCATCCACGACGGCATTGCTAACGGAATCCCGGTGGGGCTTCGCCACTGCCTTGATGTCACCACGACCGGACCGGGCACCTATTCGATGGTGTTGCAAACACGAGAAGACGGAAAAACCGGGATCGGGACCGTCGAGTACGTCGTGACCACCGTTGAAGTTGATGGGCTGCACTACGTTCAAGGTTTCCACTAACACACGGGTAGGGGACAGGCGCTCGCGTAGCCGAGCCCATTTACGACAGCCGTCTCACACCGTCGACGCCCCCGCCCTGCACTGACCTGGGCTCTTATGCCGGCGCCGCCGTGTTGACTCGTGATTGAACCACTTGCCTCTGCCTCGGTATCCGCCCGTCCGCTACCCTATCCTGGGCAAACATGCCTGTGGATACGTTTCATGTGGCCAGGCAATCCCTGTCTGTGTGAGGCATTGATGGGGAGGCAACGCTGGGGATGAAGGAACATCGAAAATGAGCGACAAGTCCGGACCTAAGGGCGGATCAAAGGGCGACAAGGACCGACTCGGGCACTGGTTCCCCGCTTTCGAGGCTGCACCGACGCGCCAAGAGGACGCGGCCGCCGACGCAGCGCCTACGCCCCCGAAGCAGACCGGTCCCGTTAACGCGCCGAAGGCTCCGCCTGCTGGTCGTCCCGCAGCGCCTCGCACCCCCGCACCCGCAACGCCACCACCAGCGGGTCGTCGGCCTGCCCCGCGCACACCACCCCCCGGCCCCACCCCGCCTCCCGGACCTCGGACCCCACCGCCGGGGCCGACACCTCCTCCCGGTCCTCGACCGGGCGGACCAGTAGCGGGCCCACCGCCGGGAGCCCCGGGCGCTCCAGCGGCACCGAAGGCACCAGGCGCACCAATTCCTCCGGGCGCACCGATTCCTCCGGGCGCACCGCAGCCTCCGGCAGCCCCCAATGGTCCTGGCGCACCGCAGCCTCCGGGAGCATCGACTCCGCCAGCAGCACCGAAGGCACCGGTCCCTCCCACCGCAGATAAGGCGACGTCGCCTTCACCGACGCCGCCCGCAGCTCCAAGCAATCCGGTGCCGTCGACGCCGTCCGCGCCGTCTGGTCCAGCGAATCCGGCAACGCCGACCCCGCCCGGGCCTGCAGCGGCCAAACCTGCGGCAGCTGCGCCGAAGCCTCCGGTACCCACCCCGCCGACTCCGGTACCTCC
>JAAYXN010000440.1 GCA_012515885.1 Rhodococcus sp. (in: high G+C Gram-positive bacteria) | reverse complement strand
TGAAGAGGTGTTGCGCGATGCCGCCATTGCGGGGCTGCGCCGCGGTGAAAGCGTCGATGACCTGTCGGCGAAACTCGGCTTTTCTGAGCCGAGCGCGTTTCGCCGTGCTTTCAAACGCTGGACGGGAAAGACTCCCGGCTCGTATCGGTGAGGCGGGCCCCGACTCCCCGCCTCTCGCCCCGCCGCGCTTACTGGGCGCGGCGGGCCCGGACAGCCTCAGCCAAACGATCAAGCTGGGTTGACGTGGTCTCCCAGTCAATGCAGGCATCAGTAATCGACTTGCCGTACTCCAGAGCATCAGACTCACCGAGAGTCAGGTCCTGGCGACCAGCCTCAATGAAGCCCTCCAGCATGACGCCGACAATGCCCGCCTCGCCACCAGAAATCTGCGCCGACACATCGGTGACGACATCGACCTGACGGTTGTGGTCCTTACGGCTATTGCCGTGGCTCGCGTCGATAACCACGCGCTGCGGCAGGCCGGACTTCGCCAGGCGCGCCTTCGTGTCGGCGACGGTCTCGGCGTCGTAGTTCGGTCCGTCGCTGCCGCCACGCAAAATGACGTGGCAATCGGGGTTGCCGACAGTGCGGATCAGTGCAGCCTGCCCATCAAGGTCAGTGCCGGGGAACACGTGGCTGGCGGCCGCTGCGCGGGTGCCGTCGACAGCCACCTGAACATCCCCGTCGGTGCCGTTCTTGATTCCGACTGGCATCGACAGCGCGCTGGAGAGCTGGCGGTGCACCTGGCTCGCCGCCGTGCGGGCACCGATCGCGCCGTACGTGGTGAGGTCCGCGATGTACTGCGGGGTGATGGGGTCGAGGAACTCACACGCGGTCGGCAAACCGAGCCCGGCGATATCGAGCAGCAGCTTGCGCCCGATCCGCAGACCCGTATTGATGTCGAACGTGCCATCGAGGTGTGGGTCATTGAGCAGACCCTTCCACCCGAGGGTGGTGCGCGGCTTTTCGAAGTACACACGCATCACGACGAGGAGGTCATCGCGCAGGTCATCCGCCTTGGCGGCGAGACGGCGTGCGTAGTCCATGGCAGCAGCCGGGTCGTGTACCGAGCAGGGGCCGACAACAACGAGCAGCCGGTCGTCTTCGCCGTTGAGGACGTCGACGGTGCCTGCGCGACCGGAGCGGACAGTTGCGGTAGCAACCTCGTCCGGTGCGTACTCGCTGCGCACCACGGACGGCGCAACGAGCGGGCTGATGCTGACCGTGCGCTGATCGTCGAGCGCGTCGGTGCGGGAGTGATCGAGACTGGTAGTCATTGTTCTCTCTCGGTGTCGTGTGTCTTAGTCAGACCGAGCTTGTGATCAGACCGACCCGAGGTGACGTACGAACCCAGCGAGCCGGTAGACCGGCTCGGGGTGGAAGAAGTCAGCGCAGGTTAACGCCGACCGGCCCACCCAGGGCCGGCCTGCTAAACCAAAAATAGGTCGCTGACACGCCAATGACTGTACACGAGCACCACGCACCGACCACTGAGCAGAGGTAACTACCTATGCGCCAGCGGCCCGCGCCTCGACGACATCGGCCACACGGGCGCTGCCTTGCGTCCCTTCATCGAGCGTGGGAGCGAACTGTTCGACCCGCTCACGTACCTGAGGCTCCAACACCGCTGCCAGCTCTTTTTCGAAGCGTTCTTCGTTGATCTTCGAGAACGGCAGGTGTCCACCGAGCCCGAGTCGGACAACTTGGGCGCCCCACAGTGGCTGATCGAATGAAATGGAACACACCAGCGTCGGGAGCTTGGCGCGTACAGATTCGAATGTCGTTCCGATACCGCCGTGATGGACAGCGGCGCGGCAATACGGGAACACCAGGTCGTAGGCGAGGTTGCTGACGATCTTCATGTGGTCACCGACCTGTGCGTTGGGGTCGATGTCGCTCCAGGACGCGTTCACCGGAACCCGCTGCCCCAGCCGCGCGGAGACCTTCTCGACCATCCGCAGCAGCGGCCCGGTATCGCGGATCGGGATGCTGCCGAACCCGACGTACACCGGGGCTTGGCCGTCTTTAATCCAGCTCATGACGTCTTCGTCGACCTGCTCACCCATCTTGGCGCGGGCCTCACGCGGCAGCGTCAAGAAGCCGACGAACGGCAACTGCTGACCCCATTCTTCCGCTAGACCGGGAAGCAGTGCGCTGTCGTAGGCCTGCAATTCGGGGACGCCGTCGCGGCGCAGCAGCGTTTCGATGCTGTCCTTGGTCGGCGGCAAATCGAGCTTGCGGCGCAGCGACTTCAGGTATTTACCGAACGCGACGCCACGCATCTTCTCGGTCAGTGTCCAACTCCCTCGAACCACCGGCTTCGGCAGATTCCAAGAATGCGGGATGCCGCCAGGAAGTGTGTACAGGCTGTTTTTGCGAGCCGGGAATGGGTGCTTGGTGACCAGCGGAATCCCCATCGCTTCACAGATCGATTGCGCGCGGTCCTCGGTGAGAAGCGTCGACACGACGATGTCCGCGCCCTCGCAGACACCGATCATTTCGTCGTCCATCTGCTCGGCGTACTCGGCCATCTGCTGAGCGACCATCGGCATCAACTTGAACGAACTGCCCGCCGCCAACGCCTTCTGTCCCTTTTCCGACGAATACAGCTTCTCGACGTCGGGTCCACAGGGAACAGCCTCGATGCCCGCCGACTTCACGAAGTCAACGAGGTTGGGTGGTGCACCGACCAGGATGTCGTGGCCGCGTCCTTGAAGTTCCAACGCGAGGGCCACAGCAGGCTGAACGTCGCCGCGAGTGCCGGTCAGAGGAATCGAGATTTTCATGGATCTCCTTTTCTACGTGGACAAGGTTCTGCGCGGACAAGGTTCTACGTCGACAAGGGGCAGGCGCTCAGCACAGCCGTTCTTGCAGGAGCACGTTGCGACGACAATAGTGGCTAGTGAGACGTAGAGCACATAACCGATAAGGTACGTGGGGAGTCGGGAGGTATGTCGATGGCAAGCGAGACGGGCATCCGTCGCGGACCGGAGTCGGTGCCGATCGCTCCTGGCCGCCTGCCGATACTGGGCCACAGCGTTGCGGTTCTTCGTGATCCGCTCGGATTTGTTGCGAGCCTGCCACAGTACGGCGACATCGTCCAGGTCGACCTGGGGCCGCGTCAGGCGTATGTGTTGACCACTCCCGACTTGATTCGCGAGGTCGGTTTCGGCCAGGCGGGGCACTTTCATCGCGACGAACTGGCCGAAGCGATTTCGATGATCGTGCACGGCTCGGTCAACGTGCTCAGCGGCAGTGAGCATGCGTTGCGGCGCCGGATGATTGCACCGGCGTTTAAGCAGAGCCGGATGAGTGTGTACACCCCACTGGCTGTCGATATCGCGAACCGGTGGTCCAACAATTTCGTGCCCGATGTTCCGATCAACATGGTTGATAGCGCGCATGCGCTGGTGCTGGACACGATTTCGTCGACCCTGTTCCGTGCGGATTTCGGGGACGATGCGAAAAAGGTTATCCGCGATCATGTTCCGTGGTTGCTCAGCGAAGTGATCATCCGCGGTGCGATGCCACCCGCACTGACCCGGATGCGTGTGATTGCTAATCGCCGTTTCGCTTCGCACGCGAAAACTCTGCGCGCCTCGATCGGTGCTGTCGTCACCCGCTATCGAGAATCGGGCGAGGAATATTCGGACGTGCTGTCGGCGCTTCTCGGACACACTGACGTCGACACCGGAACCACGCTGACAGACGACGAAATTGTCGACGAACTGATTTTGGTGCTCGCTGCTGGAGTGGGTTCGGAAGCGTCGATTCTGTCGTGGCTGATCCACGAGGTTTCGACCCGCCCGGACGTTGCGCAGCGTGTTTTCGATGAACTGGATGAGGTTCTTGGAGACGGTCCGCTGCTGCCGGAACACGTGCGCGCACTGCCGTATCTGCATCAGGTGCTGCAAGAAACTTTGCGCTATTGGGGACCGTGGATCAGCCTGTTGACCGCTGGCGGAACGGTGCATCTCGGAGACGTCGACCTCCCGGATGGATCGGCGATCCTCTTTAGTCCCTACATGATTCATCACGATGACACCTGGTACACCAATCCCGCAGCGTTCGACCCGGATCGGTGGTCCCCTCACCGAATTGCCAGCATCGATAAGCGCGCGGTGTTGCCATTCGGTGTTGGTGAGCGCCGCTGCCCCGGCAACCTGTATGCCGTGATGGCGGTAACCGCCGCAGCTGCCGCGCTGTTTCGCCGCTGGCGTCTGGAACCGGATTCGCGGTATCGGGTGCGTGCCCAAAGCCGCGACTTCGTGCCCTCCCCCACCAAACTGCCCGTCACCCCACGCTTAAGGAAAGTGTAGAAGCGGCGGCAATCAACACAATGTAGAGCAGAAGAATGAAGAGCACGGCGGGCAGGATCGGGTACTCGCCGTCCCTACGCAAGAACGTGATCGCGCCGTAGATCGGGGCGATCAGTAGCGCAACGGGAGCCCACAGCAACACCGCTGCGCCGCCACTGAGCGTCCACGGCTCGGTGACGATCAGGAGCGCGCCCACTGCAATTACGGCGAGCGCGACATTGGCAGCTGTTGCACCGCGCGGCCCGAGAACATTCGAATACATAGTCTCTGACGGCTTCGGCTCTGACACTGTCTTGCGCGCAAACTCGAACTGTAGGAACGCTCCCGCGAACACCACAGGCAGAACACACAGCGCAGGCCGGTAGCTGGCGTCTCCAGTACCGATCGCCGACACCAACACGTACAGCGTCACCAACAGTTGCACCGGATA
>JAAYXN010000439.1 GCA_012515885.1 Rhodococcus sp. (in: high G+C Gram-positive bacteria) | reverse complement strand
TCAGATGGGATCGCGGCGAACACGATCGTCTGACGGTCAGAACCGCTTGCGGCGCCGTCTTCGCCTGCGTCGGCAGCGCTGCTGCATGCGGTCATGGCTGCAGCGGCAGCGATTGCGGTGAACACTCCGAGTGCCCGCGCGGTGGTACCCATCAATTGGCTCCTTCAGTGATGTTGATTCGCTGAAAGAGTCCCGGCACTGTCCGAATTTAGGGCCACACCTACATGAACGATAAAGCAATTCGTTCAATCGACCTGGTGGATTTGTCCTACCCGGGGGCGAGCGAAGATGTATCCCACCGGGGGACAATGTCACAACGGTTCCGCTAGATAGATACGCCGTCACGGTGTCCCCACAGGCCGACGGGGCACAATGTCACAACGGTTCCGTTAGATCGATACACCGTGACGGTATGCCCGCAGGGGGATCAGTGCATAAGCCGACGGCGGCGGACATCATCACTGATGCCGCCGCCACCGCCACCGCACCTAGACGCTAGGGGCAGTTGCCCTTTCGCCCTCTTCTACAACATTCGCGCGCTGCACGGAGCGGACGACGGGATGCTCATTTTCCAACCCCACCAGCACCAGATCGGCGCGCTGACCGGGCTCAAGAGCGCCGCGATCAGACAGGCCCACCGCCGTTGCCGGGCCACTGGTGACCAGTGACGTCGCGACATGCAGCGGCACCGTTCCGCGCTTAGCGAGGGCAAACGTGGCGCCCAGCAGCGACGACGGCAGATAGTCCGACGCCAACGCTGTGACCAGCCCCTCCGTCGCCAGTTCCTCCGCGGAAACGTTGCCTGAATGCGAGCCGCCGCGCAGCACGTTCGGGCCACCCATCACGATCGACATGCCGCGCGCATGAGCTTCACGCGCCGCTTCGAGCGTCGTCGGGAACTCGGCAACGTTGCCGCCGCGGCGCGCCAAATCAGCGATCTCCACAGCCGACTCCGGGTCATGCCCGAACACGCGAACAATCCCGTTCGCGGAACCGGTGGCCAGCCACTCCATCGACTCCTCACGCACCGCAAGGTTCGATTCGCGCACAGCCGCCATCTCGTCGACGTACTGGCGGGCCTGCTCCATCGACACACCACGCACACCAGCGACGTGGCGTTCGTAGAACGTGCGGTCCGCGTACTGGCCGATGCCGGGAGTGTGGTCTTCGTGCGAAATGACAGCCGGAACCTCAGCGGTAACCTTGCCTGCCGCTACCTGACGATCCAGTTCCTCACGCATCGCCGCGAGGCCCTTCGCTGACCGCACATCCAGGCGATGCAGGATCCGGTGGTCGACCAGACGGGCCTGAGAATCGTTGTTCCAGGCTTCGATGGCTTCACACATCTGCACGGCGACGTGCACGCTGCGGTTGCTGTTGGGTTCCGCGCGGTCCGAGAACGACGCCCCATGGAAGACGGTGGTGATACCGGCTGCACGCAGCTTGCCCTCGAACGACATCATCGAGAACATCCACGGCAGTTCCGCGCCGGGACGAGGGAAGCGTTCCTTCTCCAAGCCATCGGAGTGCACGTCGACGAGGCCGGGCAGGCAGTAGAGGCCGCCGCCGTCGACGTCGAAGCTGACGCCGGGACGCGACGGACCCACTTCGGCGATCTTGCCGTCACGCACCACGACGGTGGCGTTCTCGATCACCTGGTTCGGGGTGATCGCGTTGACGTTTCCGAGAACGTAGTCACGCGGCGAGGCTTCGAGCGACCATGCCGAGCGCTGTGTGGATGCGGTCATGCTGCTTCTCCCAATACTTCGAGTGGACTGCCCTGCTGCGCGATGCGTCCCTCGCTGAATCGGATGACCCGAGATGCGAGGCGGCGCATAGCGTCGAGATCGTGGAACACCGCGAGGACGGCGACGCCCTGCGCGGACAGTGACGCGATCAGTTCGAGTGCGCGTTCGCGGTTGACAGGGTCGAGCGCCGAGACTGGCTCGTCGAGGAGCAGAAGACGAGGCGGATTCACTGTTCCCGCAGCGATATTCACGCGCTGACGCTCGCCACCGGACAGGACGCTGCAATCGACGTCCCACAGTGCCTCGTCGAGAGCGAGTCGCTTAAGTGATTCGGCGGCAGCCTCTTTCGCGTCGGCACGTGACATTCCGCGGCGACGCCCAGAGGCCGCAACGACCTCCCACGGTCCGGTGCGCGGCGGCGCGGACAGGAACTGTGAGACGTAGCCGAGTTCACGGCCGCGGATACGCGCCATTTCCCGGTCATCAAGAGCAGTCAGCTCGACCGGTCCGCCGTCGGTGCGCAGCGTCACGTACCCCGAATCCGGCAGGTAGGAGCGGTGCACGCAGCGCAGCAGACTCGACTTGCCGGCGCCGCTGGGCCCAGCCAGCGCCACGTGCTCGCCCGCAGCAACATCGAGATCCACCCCATGCAGCGAGGTGACGGTGCGCCCGTCGATGGTGTGCAGTGTGAACGTTTTGCGCAGGTCGCGGACGGTGAGGATGTTCTCGTTGTCCTTGGTGGGGGTGTTGGTGTCGGTCATTTCCGGGCTCACCTTCGCGCGGCGGCGACGAGCCGCTGGGTGTAGGGGTGGTGGGGGTCTTGGAACAGCTGGTCCGTCAGGCCCGACTCGACGACGCGGCCAACGTTCATGACCAGGCTGCGGTCGGTGAGTGCCTCGATGACCGCGAAGTCGTGGCTGACGACGACGGCAGCGGTGTCGCGTTCGGAGAGCAGTCGACGCAGCAGGTCGAGCACGCCTGCGGCGACGGATGCGTCGAGGCCGGTGGTGGGCTCATCGAGCAGCAGAACCTGCGGGTCGGTGGCGAGTGCTTTCGCGATCTGGACGCGTTGACGCATACCACCGGAGAAGGTGCGCACCGGATCGTCCATGCGATCGAGGGGCACCTCTACCTGCTCAAGCAGGTAGGCGGCGCGGTCACGGATCTGGTGGTAGTTGCGCCAGCCCGCTGCAGTGAGCCGTTCAGCAATGTTGCCACCAGCGGAGACGGTCATCGTCAGACCGTCAGCCGGGTTCTGGTGCACCAGGCCCAGGGTGTCGATGCGCAGTGCACGACGCTCCGGAGCGGTCAGATCGAAGACGTTGCGCTTGCCACCTTCAACGCTGGTCAGGTACATCGCACCGGTGGTCGCGATTTCTTCACCCACCAGGCAGCGCAGCACTGTCGACTTGCCGGAACCGGATTCACCGATCAAACCGAGCGCTTCACCGGGTGCGACGTCGAAGTCGACGTCCCAGGCGGCGACGATTCCGCCGGTCAGGGGGCTAATGGCGGTGCCGGTCTCGGGACCGGTGCCCGGTACGGCTTCCGCGCCACCCGGTCCGTGAATCTTGCCGACACCGCGGGCAGCGAGGGTCCAGCCCTCAGCGGTCGTGGGCACCGAACGTGCCGGTGCCTGCGGCGCCGCGCCGCGGTCTGACACCGAAATCGCGGAACGCACGCGCTTAGCCGGATCGGGCAGGTAGCTCAGTGGCGCTGCTGCCGTGTGCTTTTCGGCATCAACATCACCATCGAGGGTGCGGGTGCACCATTCGATGTCACTGCACATCTTGCGGTTACCGGGCGCCTCGACGAGGAACGTGTCAGTCGATCCACAACGCGCACAACCTGTTTCGCCTTCTCCCTCAACCTCGTAGGGGACGTCGTCGAAGGTCAGTGGCTCGACAGTGGTGTACGGCGGGACAGCGTAGATGCGCTTTTCGCGGCCTGCACCGAACAGTGTCAGGTGCGGTGAGTTGTGCAGACGCGGAACATCCCAGCGGGGAATCGGAGTGGTGGCCATGACGTAACGTCCGGCAACCAACACCGGGTAGCCGGTGGTTTTGGTGATGACACCGTTGCGAACCAGATCCTCGTAGAGGCTGACCCACATCATCGAGTAGTCCGCTTCCGAATGCATGCGGGCACACTCAGACACCGACTTCTGCACTCCGCGAAGCGGTTCGGCGACAGGAACCTGAAGGACGAGGGCCTGATCGTCGCCCATCGGCTCTTCCGGAATGCGGTGACGGCTCTGGATGACGGACGCTTCCCGAGTGTCCTGTGTCTGCTCGCACTTTTCGCTGGAGACGATCAGTCGACGCAGGTTGGTGGCGTTGACGCCGTCGTCGTCGCCCTGGTCAATGACCTTGACGACGTCTTCGGTGCCGAGTAGGCCGAGTGTGATCTGCAATCCGCCCGAACCCCAACCGCGAGCGACAGGCATTTCCCGAGAGCCGAAAGGCACCTGGTAGCCGGGCACACACACCGCGGACAGGGTGGCGCGGCGGATCTCACGCTTGGAACCTTCATCGAGGATTCCGCGCACGTGGGCGTGGGTGTCAATCTCGTCGAGAACGCCAGCAACAGTTCCGGTTTTGTTGTCAGTGAATGAAGCGATACTCATCAGCAGGTCCTTCCAACCGGCTCTGCGGTGCGTTCAGCAGCAGCATCAAGCTGGCCGTCCACGCCACGCACAGCGCGTTTGCGGTCGATCATCGAGCGGAAAGTGACGTAGTGCGGGAGCTTGAGGTGTTCGAGGAAGCCGCAAGAATCGAGGCCGTCGGTGGTCAGCAACAGCACCTGTTCGAGGCCATTGGCGTCGCCGTGGCGGCGGTAGGCGATGTCGAGGTTCGCCATCGCGATCGCCTTGCGTTCGTTGTGGCCAAAGCACAGGCCGTAGCCGACATCGAAGCGGCTGCGATCCTCGTCAGCGCCGTCAAGGTCCTCGATGGCCTCGCACTCGGAAGCGCGAATCATGCCGAGCTGCACAGGGTTACCGGTGTGCGGGTGGGCAACGCGCAGCGGCAGACGTCCGTGGCGGACCTCGCCGAGGGTGACCTCGTGGAAGTTGCCTTCCGTGCCGCGGATCGAGCGGTACCAGGTGCCGATCAGCGATCCGGTCTCGGCACGCGCCATCGAAGCAAGCACCGCCGAGCGCGGGGCCGGCGGACGGGCCGGGTGACGGGACAGATCAAACGGACGCTTCTGCTCGCCGTCCGCGGTGACGTCAGTGCGGTGCTCAACCAGCAGATCCTGCTCGCGCAGCCACTCCGAGAACCGGCGCGGGTGACGGTCCTGCTCTGAGCGTTCCCCGTCATCGATGGCCGATTCACTCACGATCGGCGCGGCCGGCTGCGGATCACGATCAAGCATACGACCCGTGTAATCGCTTGTGCGACCCAACAATTGCGGTCCGTCCGGGGTGCGGTGCGCAGGCACGACGCGGCGCAGCACCACCATCTCGTCCGGATTGATCGGTTCACTGATCGCCAGCCGCGGCATCGTCGACTGATGCGCGCGAACCAGGTGCGTCGCCTCAATGATGTCGCCCTCCGCCTGACGCAGCGCGTCAGCAGCGGTGGCCTCGTCATACAGGCTGCCTTCACCCATCACCCGATCCACGGCCAAACGCATACGACCAGTGATCTGGTGGGTGGTCAGCCACGGCGCAGGATCATCGTTGCGTGCCCCGCGCACGAGGTTTTCTGCGGCGAGAATCGCATCAAGCCCGCCGCGTGCTCCCGAATATCCCATGTCAAACTGCTTTCTCAGTAGTGAAATTGGCTGACCCAGCCGTCGTCGAATTGGCTGACCCAGCCGTCGCGAAATTGGCCTCCGCCGCAGCCCGCGTCGGGGCTACCGCCGTCGTGCGGGGCACACCCACAACCTCGCCGTCCGGTGACACAAACAGCAGATCGATTCCGCTGGGGAACGCGGCGACCTTGTCCGCGCGCACCCGCCAGATCGCGGGATCGACGCAGCACGGCGCGAATTCGATGGCTTCCTGCACGCCCGGTCCGGTGAGGTAGACGGCGTCGCCGCCGTCCAGAGCCTGGGTGGCGATGATGAGCGTCGCTCCCGCCTCCGGGGTGAGCGCTGTTCCAGTAGCGAGCTGCGCCACGGTCTCCGAAGCGATCGGCGCCAGCGCAGTGACGTACTTGGCGGACTTCACGGACACCTCAGGTGCACCGGTAGCGACCGCGAGGATCGGGCCCCAACCGTCACCCGAACCCTCAATCAGATGGGTGCCGGTCTCAAGGTCCGCCAGCGAAAGGACAGGCAGAAGAGCTGCAGGGAAATGGGTGGATGGCAGCTGCTGGCGCGAACCCGGGCGGGCAAACGCATCCAAAATTGCCCGATACACCAGCTGGGCACGCACCGGGTCCAGACCTGCGCCCAGAGCCAGCGTCTTGTCCGTCATGACGGTTTCACTCATCAGGTCAGCTCCTCAAATTGGACGACGGTGGGGGCCAGTGCGGCCCATTCGTCGCGGTCAGCAAGTTCCATATCGCGCTCGATGCGCGAGCACAGCTTCAAAATTTCGGCGGCATGTGCACGTTCCGCAGTCACCTCGGCGTCGCACACTGCGGCAGCGAGAGTGGCGACACGGTTGTCGCCCATACGCATCGCCCAACCACGAGTGCCACCGAGGAGAACCTCTGCGCGGCAAGCAAGTACGTCACCAAGGAAGAAGCGGTCGTACATGATCGGTTCCCGGACCTGTGCGGCGATCGTGCCCACCTCAGGTCCAGACAGGACCGCAAATTCGGCGCCGTCGGACAGGCACTGGTCAGCGAGCGCGACCAGATCCTCCTCAGGAGCACCGGCAAGCAACCCGGCAACTTCCTCACGGCTATAGGTCGTGGATGTCATTTGTAGGCAACCTCTTTCGGATCTACATCGATGTGGCTGAATGGTTCTGCTGGGTCTGGGGTGTCCTCACGGACTGAGGTGGGCGAACCGATTTCCATGACGACTCGCACCGCGTCGCCGCGCATCCAGGCGGTGCTGTAGGTCAGTGGGCGCCCCGTTGACGGGTCGCGGTTGACGCTTTCGACCACCCACACCGGCACTGCGGACGCCAACTCCAGGCGCTGCTGCACCTCGGGTGGGGGAATATCGGAGGCGGTGCGGCACCAAGACCGGACCGCTTCGACGTGCCCGACTTGCCGCAACACTTCGTCGAGCGATTCTTCGACGCGCATCGCGTCACCGAGGTCGGGGACTGCTTCACGCACGACCCATTCGACGGCGGTTCCGGCGACTGCGTCGTCGATGTAACTCACCCGAACCAGGCGGTGGGTGGGTGTTCCTTCAGGAAGTTCGAGAAGGACAGCGCAGTTCGCCGGGAGCGGCAGGACGTCGCGTTCAAGGATCACTGACCGCGGATCGCCGCCTGCAGCGCGCACGGTGCGATGCCATGATGGCGGCCGATCGTGCGAGATGACGTAGTCGATACGTTTGGTGACGAAGGTGCCTGCGCCCTGCACGCGGCGGACCCGTAGGCGTCGTTCGAGTTCTTGGACGGCGGCTCGAGCTGCCGCGTGACCCACACCGAACCGTTTCATCAGGGTGTGCTCGCTGTCGAGCTTGGTCCCTGGAGCCATGACAGCGATCTCAGTTTCGAGTTCGTCTGCGATGAGTCGGTACCGCTGCTGGGTCATAGCAGAGACTGTGGCCGGTGGAGTTGTACGAACAACCGACCTCTCGGTAACCAGGAGGAAAACGCTCTTGAACGACCCGGCAAGTTGTCGGGTGGTTGGTGGACGCCGTCGACGTGGACGCAATCGCGGCGCACGCTGGCGTAGCGTGACGGGGGTGAGTTCGGAGAAAATGCTGACCCGCATCGGTGGCCTGCTCCGCCAGGCTGAGGGCACCGACAATGAGCATGAAAGTGCCGCGTTCATGGCGGCCGCTCAACGGCTCGCGACGGCGGCATCGATCGATTTAGCGGTGGCGCGCGCCCACACCGGCAGCAAAGAACGAACAACACCCGTCCAACGCCTCATCCATATTGGTGAACCCGGCAAGCGCGGTCTACGTACGTATGCGCAGCTGTTTCTGGTGATCGCGGCCGCCAATGACGTGCAGTGCGACATCGCCCAGTCCTCTGCGGTGATTTACGCCTACGGGTTCGCGGCCGATATCGACGTGTGCGAAGCGCTGTACACGTCCCTGCTGATTCAGATGGTTCGCGCTTCCGACAGCTACATCAAATCTGGGACGTATCGCAGCGAAACAACAGTGAGAACCGTCGTGGATCGCCAAGGGCGCAGACCGGTGAAACGGCGTGTGCGTCGACCGGTCGCGGGCGTGACGGCGCGGTTGAACTTCCAGATGGCGTACGCCGCCCGCATCGGCCGTCGACTCGCCGACGCCCACCAGTCGGCGCGTGACGAAGCCCTTTCTGAATCGGAATCTACAACGTCGACGGCGCTGGTCCTTCGCAACAAAGAGATCGAACTGCGCGACTACTACCGCGAGAACTCGACGGCCCGCGGAACGTGGCGGGGCGCGAAAGCGCAGGCTGGTCATTCGAACGATGCACGGCGCGCTGGGGATCGCGCGGCCCGCACCGCGCACCTCGGCGCCGCCGCGACGCAGCTACCGGGGGCTCGAAAGCGGTTGGGCCAGTGAACCGCAGCCGAGATACCCAGCGCTCCGCCGTCTACGACGCCGAAGAGCTGGTGCGCACCATGTTTGACCGCGCTGATCAGCGGGATTTACGGACCGTCGAGGTGCTGGGATCGCAGGTCACGCTGCCCATTGAACGCAAGTTCGCGTCGATCGAATCGGTACAGGACTACGTCGATCGGGTTCTCGCGTTGAATTGGGTGCAGCAGAAATGGGAGCGTGCCCATCAGCCGGTGCGGGTGCGTCCCCGATCCGGAAACTCGGCTGCGCACTATGAAAGTGATTGCGCCACAATCGCTATCCCGCAGCACCGCAATGGGTCGGCGTGGGCGTTTCGGGAACTTGTCGTCCTCCACGAACTCGCGCACCACCTAGACCCCGATGATCCGGAGTATCGGTCCACTGCTTCGCATGGCCCCGAATACGTCGAACGATATGTGGAACTCGTCGGCGAAATCATTGGTCCCGAGGCTGCGCTAGTGCTGCGCGCCACCTACCTCGCTGGTGGCGTGCGATAGTCCATGCCGGTCCACTAATCCGCACATTCGGCCCGCACCATCATTGCGATCACCTCGAAAAGAAACCGCCCCCGTTTCGGTATCAGCGTGCACACTGAATTACAGAACCGCTAATTACCGGAGGCAAGAATGGCTCGTCCCGTCCGCATCGGTGTCCAAATTCAGCCGCAGCATGCCCCGTCCTATGCGCTGATCCGTGACGCGGTACTGCAGGCCGAGGACGCTGGCGTCGACATCATTTTCAACTGGGATCACTTCTATCCCCTCTCCGGCGACCCTGACGGCGCGCATTTTGAATGTTGGACGATGCTCGGAGCGTGGGCTGAGCAAACCGAACGCGTCCAATTCGGCGCTCTTGTTACCGGGGGCGGCTACCGCAACCCCGACCTCCTCGCCGATATGGCCCGCACCGTCGACCACATCAGCGACGGACGACTCATCCTCGGTATCGGCGCTGGCTGGTTCGAAAAAGACTACGAGCAGTACGGATACAAATTTGGGACGGCGGGGTCGCGGCTCAATCTGCTGGGTGACTACCTGCCGCGCATTGTGGAGCGGCTCAGGGTGCTCAACCCCGCACCCACCCACCACATCCCGATCCTTATCGGCGGTGGCGGCGAAAAGAAGACGCTGCCGCTAGTCGGAAAGTACGGCGATATTTGGCATAGCTTCAGCGATCTTGAGACCTACGGCCGCAAGTCAGGGCTGCTCGCGGACTACGCCACCGGCGCCCGCCGCGACCCCAGCGAGATCGAACACTCCACCACCTGGCCCGGGATCGACGAGGCACCCGCGTACGTCGAAGCAGGGGTCACACTGTTCACCATCGGAATCAGTGGACCCGACTACGACCTCGGCCAAGTCCGTCAAGCCCTGAACTGGCGTGATCAGTTCGCCACAGAAATCCCCGAGGTGTAATGAACCCACGTCGACGCTCTGTGTCCCGCCGCGCATCGGCAGCGACCGCGGCCCTGCTCATAGCATTGCTGGCCGTCACGCTGTCCGCGTGCAGCAGCGGTGACGGATCGTCGACGCCCATCCTCGACCAGTGCGACCCGCCCGGTGTGGATTCGGCGACGTCGGTGCCGGTCAATCTCGACGCGGCGGCAGCGCAGGAAGAAGACCGCTACACCACCGCCACTGTCACTCCGCTCGATCAGATCGACACAGCCAACCTGGGGTTGATCGTCCCCGGTGTCCTGACCGTTGGCACGCTTTCGGACGCGCCGCCGAGCATCTGCGTCAACTCGGAGAACGTGTTTACCGGTTACGACAACGAGCTACTCAAAGCCGTCGGCGACAAGCTCGGTTTGCGTGTCGAATTTGTGGGCACCGAGTTCGCGGGCCTGCTCGCACAGGTCTCTGGTCGACGCTTCGACGTCGGGTCGTCATCGATTACCAC
>JAAYXN010000438.1 GCA_012515885.1 Rhodococcus sp. (in: high G+C Gram-positive bacteria) | reverse complement strand
ATGATGGACGTCTTCCACCCCATCTATCGCTGCCAGGTCTTCAGTCACGTCAGACAGGTAGACCTCGTCGGGTGTGCCCTCCATGAGCAGATGGGTGGCGTCGCGCAGGATGCTCCAGCTTGCCCATACAAGCACGAAGCCGAACGCCAAACCGAGCAGCGGATCGATCACCAAGAACCCGGTGAACTTGATCACTAGTGCGGTGACGATGATGAGCAGGCTGCCGACGAAGGTCTGGATGATGTGCCACAACGCGCCACGAACGTTCATGTCGCTGCGGCTTTGTTTCCAGATCAGGCTCAGGGCGACGATTTCGGTAAGCAAGCCTCCCGCGGCTGCCCACAGCATGGGCGTCGTGGGCAGGTCAACCGGAGCATTCATGCGCATGGCAGCCATCACGATCACCACCATCGCCATGATTAGCAGGAAACCGCCATTGACCAGCGCGCCTACGATCTCGGCGCGGTACCAGCCAAAGCTGCGATTTTCGTCTGCGGGGCGGCGGGCGAGTCGAGCAGCGAAGATGGCGACTAGGACACCACCGACCGCCGAGAAGGTGTGAAAAGCGTCCGAGATCACCGCAACCGAGCCGGTCCACAGCCCGATCGCCAACTCGATGACGAAGTAGATTCCCGTCAGCCAAGCCGAGATAGCCATGCCCCACCCACGAGCCTGCACCTGCCCGTGTCCACCATGCCCATGCGCCATGGGGGGTCTCCTTTTTTGCACTCGGAATCCGGTTCTCGTGTCAGCTGCACACTATGCATCGGTCTCGCGGTGCCCACAGCTTCGCTTGGGAATCTTGATCAGACCTTCATCGAACCCCGACCGAACCAATGGGGTAGGGGCGGCACAATCGTCCGGTGTGACTGTGCAGGCAAGAGTGGTGCTGATGCTGTGATGACGACGGATGTGTTCGGCAAGGGTGCGCAGCCCGGTAGCTGGGGCAGACGGGCAAGATGCCAACTGGCCGCAGTGGTGGTGAGTTCGCTTGTACTTACTGGCTGCGCTAGCGGCACTGATGCCGTCGCTTCAGGTGAGACGTTCGATTTTGTCAGCCCGGGCGGCCAGATTGAGATCTTCTATGATCCGCCGGCGGACCGCCAGAAGATCGCGCCGATGTCTGGCCCGGAAGTAGTAGATCCGGAGGCCACTGTGGCGGTCGCAGACTTTCCTGGCGAGGTGGTGCTGATCAACCTGTGGGGTCAGTGGTGTGCTCCCTGCCGGACGGAAACCGACGACCTGCAGCGACTACAGGACAAGTACCAGGCGCAAGGGTTCACCAATCTCGGCGTCAACTTGCGCGACCCGAATCGGCAAAAGCCTGTCGACTTCATCAAGGACAACGGGGTCACCTATCCCTCAATTTGGGACCCATCGCAGGCCGCGGTGGCAGCGCTACATGGTTTCCCCACCTCGGTGGTGCCAGCGACACTGATTCTCGACAAACAGCACCGAGTCGCTGCGGTATATCTAGCAGAGGTCACCGACACCCAGTTGGAGCCGGTCATCGAGAGACTGCTGGCCGAGCCTGCTGAAAGCGACGCTGCATGAACACGGTGCTGATCGCGCAATCCATTGGCCAGACGTTCCAACAAACAGCTGCTTCCGGGCCTCTACTTCTCGCGTTGGGAGCGTGTGTCCTCGCGGGACTCGTCTCGTTCGCCTCGCCGTGCGTAGTCCCGCTCGTGCCCGGGTATCTGGCATATATGGCCAGCATCGTGGGTGCAGAGCGCCCGGCGGTGACCGTGCAGGCCGCCGAGCAACGCCGCGCCGAAGCCAGCACGCTCACTCTTGAACAGCAGCGTCAGCGGGTGTCATCGCGACGACGAGTCGTCCTCGCCGCGGTGCTGTTCGTTGCTGGATTCACGGTGGTCTTCGTGCTGCTGTCGGCGATGGTGCTGGGCACCGTGCAATACCTCGCCCCCCAGCAAGAATTGCTGCAGCGGCTCGGCGGTGTGGTGACCATCTTGATGGGTCTGGTGTTCATCGGGGCCATACCCGCCCTCCAGAGGGACACTCGAATGCAGCCGAAAGCGCTTTCCACCTGGGCGGGCGCGCCGCTACTTGGCGCCGTCTTCGCCCTGGGATGGACGCCGTGTCTCGGACCGACGCTGGCAGCGGCGTTGTCGGTGGCCGCCGGAACCGGACTCGACGCCGCACGCGGAGTACTGCTCATCGTGGCGTACTGCCTGGGGCTCGGACTGCCTTTTATCGTGGTGGCCTTCGGTTCGACGAGAGCCATCCGCACGGTGGGCTGGCTGCAACGACACACGCGAACGATTCAGATCGTCGGCGGCATCATGCTCATTGTCGTCGGAATCTTGCTGCTCAGCGGCATATGGACGCAGTTCGTGTACTGGCTCCGCGACTTCGCCGTCTCAGACACCACTTTGCCGATCTGACAGTGCTCCGATGGTCTCTCCTAACTCGAGTCGAGTCTGTTCGAAAAGAACCTTGATCGGATCTTGACGAAACGATGACCCAGATCTCGCATTTCGCCCCGCAGAATCGAGTTTCTAAGACAGGCAAGGAGTTGAGTCTGATGGGGTGGTTTTACGGTATGAACTGGATAGACATCGTCCTGTTGATCGCGTTCGTACTCGTTTTCTGGGCGATGGTTCTGGCCTTGACGACCAGTCTTTTCGGAGGGCATCGGCACCTACGCGGGTCTCACTCTCCTGCTACTGGGGTCGTCTCTTCCGGTATCTCTTTCGGATCTCACGTAGGGACCGCGACTTCGCGAAACGCCGATCATGATGAACGCTGACGCCACGGGGCGGGCAGGTGCGCTAAGACGTGCGCCGCGCGTGCTGGTCTCCCGCCGGTCTTTCTTGGCCGGATCGCTTCTCGCCGGCGCCGGCGCTCTGACTGCATGTTCTGGTTCCGGAGCAGCCACGGGCAGTCCCGTGGGAGCCTCGTCAGATCTCGTGAGGCGGCTTGAGCAGGAGCGACGCTCCCCCGGCCAAACGGTGGTATCTGCGCAGTTGACCCCCCGTCCGGTCGACGTTGATCTGGGTGGCCGAGTCGTCTCAACGTGGGGATACGACCAACAATTGCCAGGCCCACTGGTGCGGGCCCAAGCTGGAGAGCGGCTGCAGATCACCGTGGACAACCAGCTGCCCCAGGAGACCAGCGTGCACTGGCACGGGATCGCCATGAGCAACGACATGGACGGGGTTCCCGGGTTGACGCAGGACCCGATCGCACCAGGCACCACGTTCACCTACGACTTCACCGCCCCAGACCCGGGCACGTACTTCTACCACTCACATTCGGGTCTGCAACTCGATCGGGGCTTGTACGGAGTGGTGATCATCGATGATCCGGGCGAGCCCGGCGACTACGACCATGAATGGCTCGTGGTCCTTGACGACTGGGTCGACGGGACCGGTCGGACTCCCGACGATGTCGCCCGTGATCTGGGCATCGGTGCCGACACCGCAGATGCCGGGATGCAGGGGATGGACCACGACATGATGGACATGCACGGGGGTGAGGGGTCGATGATGTCCCCCATCCTCGGCAGCGCCGGGGATGTCACCTACCCGCACTTTCTGATCAATGGTCGACTCCCTGTCGACCCCTACGTTTGGAGAGCGTCGCGGGGCCAACGCGTGCGCATCCGGTTCGTCAATGCCGGCGCCGACACCGCGTTCCGGGTCGCGCTTGGCGGGCACCGGATGACCGTCACTCACACTGACGGCTTTCCCGTGCTTCCCGAGGACACCGATTCTCTTCTGATCGGTATGGGTGAACGGTTCGATGTTGTGGTCACGCTCGGCGACGGCGTGTTCCCGTTGTTCGCTCAGCCCGAAGGCAAGGATGGCCACGCGCAGGCCCTTGTACGTACAGCAGCGGGCGATCTCCCGACGAATTCCCGACCAGTCGAAGTGGACCGGCGTCCGCTATTGGGTACCGACTTATCCCCCAGCGAGGCAGTACGTCTGTCTAGCCAAAGTCATGATCGGTACCACAGTGTTGACCTGGGCGGGACGATGTCGCCGTACCGGTGGACCCTCAACAGCCAAGTCCACCCGGATTCGGCGCCGCTGGAGGTCAACAGTGGGGAGCGGGTGCGGATGCGGATGCGGAACATGTCCGACATGTTCCACCCGATGCACCTGCACGGACATACGTTCGCGCTCGCGGACAGCGGGCTTCGCAAAGATACCGTCACGATTCGGCCGATGGGCACCATTGAGATCGAGTTCGACACCGATAATCCTGGCCAGTGGGCGTTGCACTGCCACAACGCCTATCACCAAGAGGCCGGGATGATGACCACTCTGTCTTACCTCGCCTGACCGGCAAGGTGATCCACTCGCGGGCCCGAAAGTCCGCAGAAGAAAGGGAACCCAGATGAATCGAAAGAAGCTTGTGATGACCGCCGCTGCCGCCGCGGTCCTGCTGGGGCTGTCCGCCTGCACCAGCGACGAGACCGACACGGCCAGCGAGACCACGACCGCCGTCGAGACCACTGCGACCAGCGGGAGTTCGACCACCGAGCAGGCAGAGGAATCAGCTCAGCATTCCGAGGCTGACGTGATGTTCGCCCAGATGATGATCCCCCACCATGAGCAAGCCATCGAGATGAGCGACATCATCTTGTCCAAGGATGATGTCCCCGCCGACGTCACCTCGCTGGCCGAGGAGATCAAGGCGGCCCAGGGGCCCGAGATCGCGCAGCTGACCGACTGGCT
>JAAYXN010000437.1 GCA_012515885.1 Rhodococcus sp. (in: high G+C Gram-positive bacteria) | reverse complement strand
TCTTCGTGCCATTCCTCGAGTTCGCGCAGAGCGTCATTGCCGACGTCGCTGCCGAACGGCCCAAACTCGTCGCCTTCGTCGTAGAACCGCGAAGGTGCAAGTGCCGCAAAGCGAGGGTGGCTGGTCTTGGGAGATAGTCCGCGAACAGGGTCGTCGATATACAGCGGTGGCTTCATGGACTTACTCCGAAGGTCAGGGTGGGGCAGGCTATCGAGGGGCCGGGTGAGTTCAGTGGCAAAATTGTGGGCATGGCAGAGCAGAACCAGCAAGAGCAGCAGCCCACCAGCTTGTGGGTGGAGCGCACCGGTACCCGGCGCTACACCGGACTCAGCTCACGCGGAGCCGAAGTCCTCATCGGCTCCGAGGACGTCCCCGGCGTCTTTACTCCTGGCGAACTTCTCAAGATTGCGCTTGCTGCGTGCAGCGGAATGAGCTCCGACTTCCCGCTCTCGCGTCGCCTCGGTGACAACTACGACGCCACCATCCGCGTCTCCGGCGCACCGGACCGCGAGCGTGAGGTGTACCCGAAGCTTGACGAGGTTTTCGAACTCGACCTCAGTGAACTCGACGCTGAAGCCCAAGAACGCCTGTTGACGCTGGTGCAACGCTCGATCGACAAGGTCTGCACGGTGGGACGGACCCTCAAGGAGGGTACCGAAGTGACGCTGACCATCAACGCCGAATCGTGACGACCCCAAGCGATCCGCAACGTCTCACCGCGTGGGTACACGGCCACGTCCAGGGTGTCGGATTTCGCTGGTGGACGCGTTCACGAGCCCTGGAACTGGGGCTCGTGGGGTACGCGTCCAACCAGCGCGACGGTCGGGTTTTAGTGGTTGCTGAGGGCGCACGCCCCGAACTTGAGCGATTGCTTGCTGCCCTGCGGTCGGGGGAAACCCCAGGTACCGTCGATCTTGTCGTCGACAGTTGGGACGCGCCGCGCGGCGATCTCACCGGTTTCGTTGAACGATAAGTGGGCGATCTGCCCGGTTGGTCATCGCGAGCCCTGACCGCAGGTAGAGTTTTCGTCCATGCATCTCAAGAGTCTGACGCTTAAAGGGTTCAAATCCTTCGCGTCCGCAACGACTCTCCGGTTCGAACCGGGCATCACCTGCGTCGTTGGTCCTAATGGATCAGGAAAGTCCAACGTCGTCGACGCGTTGACCTGGGTGATGGGGGAGCAGGGCGCCAAGGCGCTCCGCGGCGGCAAGATGGAAGATGTCATCTTCGCCGGTACTGCGGGCCGGGCGCCGCTTGGCCGCGCCGAAGTGACCCTCACGATCGACAACTCTGATGGCGCACTGCCCATTGAGTACTCCGAGGTCTCGATCACCCGCCGCATGTTCCGTGACGGTGCTGGTGAGTACGAAATCAACGGCAATTCCTGCCGACTGATGGACGTGCAGGAACTGCTGTCCGACTCCGGTATCGGCCGCGAAATGCACGTTATCGTCGGCCAGGGCCGTCTCGCCGCGATCCTTGAGTCACGTCCGGAAGATCGCCGCGCCTTCATCGAAGAGGCTGCTGGTGTTCTCAAGCACCGCAAACGCAAAGAAAAAGCGGTACGCAAACTCGACGCGATGCAGGCCAACCTCGCTCGTTTGAATGACCTCACCGCAGAACTACGCCGCCAGCTCAAACCGTTGGGGCGGCAAGCTGAGGTGGCGCGTCGCGCTCAAACAGTGCAGGCAGACCTGCGGGACGCGCGTCTGCGTCTGGCCGCCGACGATTTGGTGACGCGGCGCGCTGAGCTGGCCAACCAGGCAGAACGCGAGAAGCTCGCCCGCGAACAATTCGAGATCGTCTCGGAAGCCTTGGAAGCTGCTAATCACGAGCTTGCCGCGCATGAGCGTTCCCTCGCCGAGCTCACACCGGGCGCAGATGCTGCTGCACAAACCTGGTTCCAAGCATCCGCTCTCGCCGAGCGGGTCAACGCGACCGTCCGGATCGCGACTGAACGCGCCCGGCACCTCGACGACCAGCCGGATCGCGGCCGCGGTGACGACCCAGACGAGATGGAAGCGCGTGCCGAACGCATCGCACTTGAAGAAGCGGAACTCCGCGAAGCCGTCGAAATGGCCCGTGCCACTCTGGACGCAGCCCGCGAACAACTCGCTGACGGTGAAGAGGCGGCAGCGGCTGCTGAGCGGGCACACATGGCTGCCGTTCGGGCGGTGGCTGACCGCAGGGAAGGTCTCGTTCGTCTTACCGGTCAGGTAGAAACGCTGCGCACCCGCACCGACTCGGTGCAGGGCGAGGTCGCGCGCCTGACGGTCGCCATCGATGAGGCCCGTGCCCGCGGAGAAGACGCGCAGGTTGAGTTCGAGTCGGTGCAAGAACGCATCGGCGAACTGGACGCAGGCGAATTAGGGCTCGACTCCCACCACGAACATGCCGTTGAGGCACTGAAATTGGTGACCGAGCGCGTCGAGGAACTCCAGGACCAGGAACGGGCCGCGGGACAGGAAGTCGCGTCGCTACGTGCCCGTATCGAAGCACTCTCGATGGGTCTAGAACGCCGTGATGGCGCTGGCTGGCTCCTCGAACACCGCAGCGGCGCCGGAATTACGGGCACTCTCGCGGACTCGCTGCGAGTCCACTCCGGTTTCGAAGTGGCGATCGCCGCCGCCATGGGGCCCGCGGCGGAAGCTGTGGTCGCTGAATCCGTCGAGGCCGCACGCGGCGCTGTCGAAGCGCTGCGTACCGAAGACGGCGGCCGCGCCTCAGTGTTTGTGGACGCAGCAGCGCCCGAGCGTCCTTCGGTGTCACTCATGCTGGGCACATGGGCTGTCGATGTCGTGGACTGCCCGGACACGCTTCGAGCCGGTTTGGCTGCACTGCTGGGTGCTGTCGTCGTGGTCGACACTGGTGACGACGCGCTGCGCGTTGTCACCGAACATCCACAGTTGCGTGCCGTCACTCGCAGCGGTGACCTTTACGGTTCTGGATGGATTAGCGGCGGCTCCGATCGCGCACCGAGCACGATCGAGGTACAGGCGGCCGTTGATGGTTCCCGTGCAGATTTGGTGCGCGCCGAGCATCGCGCCGAAGAACTCACTGCCGCACTTGCAGGTGCGCTGACCGAAAAGGCTGCCCGGCAAGAAAGCGCCGAGCAGGCACTGGCGGCCCTCAACGAATCCGATGCTGCGATTTCGGCGATCTACGAACAACTCGGTCGCCTCGGGCAGGCCGCGAAAGCGGCGCACGCAGAGTCTGATCGTCTGGCTGCGCAGCGTGAACGCGCTGAACACGAACTTGAAGACGCCGCGCAGCAACTCGCCGAACTCGAAGAACGACTACACCTTGCTGAACAGGACAGTGGTGGATTCGGGGAAGATTCCGCCGCGTCGGATTCGTTCCGCAGCGAGCGCGAAGCCGCAAGTGCAGCCCTGACAGAACTTCGCTCGATGGAAGTGGAAGCGCGTCTGGCCGTGCGTACCGCAGAAGAACGGGCCGAGTCCGTTCGTGGCAAAGCAGATTCCCTGCGCCGCGCTGCGCAGGCTGAACGAGAAGCACGTGCCCGCGCTGAGCGGGCCCGCGCGGCCCGCGCCAACGCGGCGGCCGTGGCCGCCGCTGTCGCGCAATCCGGTCAACTCGTTGCTGAGCATCTCGCTGTCGTGGTCCGCACCGCGATGGAACATCGCGACGAACTGGCTCAGGCGCGCGCAGAACGCTCAAGCCAGCTTGAGGAAGTACGCGGACACGTCCGCGACCTGAGTGCACAAATGGCGTCACTGACCGACGCCGTACACCGCGACGAAGTTGCACGCGCACAGGTCGCGCTGCGTATCGAACAGTTGGAAGAGTCCATTACCGAACAGCACGGTATTGGACTCGACGACCTCATCGCCGAGTACGGACCAGATGTTCCGCTGCCGCCATCCGCGCTGGAGATGTCCGAATACGAGCAGGCAAAAGAGCGTGGCGAACAGGTCATGATGCCTGCGCCGGTTCCTTACGAGCGGTCCATGCAGGAACGCCGCGCTAAGCGAGCCGAAAAGGACCTGGCAACGCTGGGCAAGGTCAACCCGCTCGCCCTGGAAGAGTTCGCGGCCCTCGAAGAGCGCTACAACTTCCTATCCACGCAACTCGAGGACGTTAAAACGGCGCGCAAGGATCTCCTCGACGTCGTCGCCGATGTCGACGCGCGAATCCTGCAAGTCTTCACCGACGCCTACCACGACGTTGAACGCGAATTTGTGCAGGTTTTCGCCAAACTCTTCCCCGGCGGTGAAGGACGTTTGGTCCTGACCAACCCAGCGGACATGTTGACCACCGGCATCGAGGTGGAAGCGCGTCCGCCGGGCAAGAAGGTCAAGCGACTGTCCCTGCTCTCTGGTGGTGAGAAATCGCTGACAGCGGTTGCGATGCTGGTGGCGATCTTCCGTGCCCGCCCCTCGCCGTTCTATGTGATGGACGAGGTCGAGGCCGCACTCGATGACACCAACCTGCGTCGTCTCATTGGACTGTTTGAACAGTTGCGCGAAAAGTCGCAGCTGATCGTCATCACGCACCAAAAGCCGACGATGGAAGTCGCCGACGCGCTCTACGGCGTCAGTATGCGTGGCGACGGCATCACCACCGTCATCTCTCAGCGACTGCGGGGACAGGATCTGCCGCCCTCAGCAACTGAGGACGTGCCCGCGGGAGCCGGTGGCGAGGCGGAGGCCGCGCCAGCGTCGTGACCCGAACCGTCTTTGACTCGTAGTCCTGAGACAATGAACGGGTGACTACCGCAGCCTGGATTGTCCTCGCGGCCGCACTGGCCGTCCTGCTTGTTGTGCTCGTCGTTGGCCTGGTGCTGTATCGACGCCGCCGCATCTCGCTGACCACGGCGGAGAAGCCTGTTGACCGTGAACTTGACCGTTCGGGTGGCTATCAGGCGGGCAGCGGATTTAGCTTCAGTCAGGGAACGGCAACGAAAGAACCCGTATCGCCGCCACGGAAGCAAGCAAAGCAGAAGCCAGCGGCTCCGCCTGCCGAACCGGTACTGCCCGAACCTGCCGAGCCAGACGCAGTTGAGCCCGAGCCGACCGAGCCCGAGCCGGCTGAATCTGGGCCAACTGAATCAGGGCCGGGCGAGCCCGAACCAACGCAGAGCACCGCGACTGCCGAAGAAGTAGCAATCGCGGAAACTCTTGAGTCCGCGGGCACGCAGGCCACCGGTGCTGGCGTCGACTTCCTGCCGCCGCTCACCATCGAGCCGGAAGCACCCTCTCAGCCGGAGCAGCCGCAGCCCGAACCCGCTGCACCGGCACCCGCTCAGCCTGAGCAGCCGCAACCGGTCCTCGATGATATTGCCCCCACCAGCGGTCGTCTTGAGCGTCTGCGTGGCCGCCTGTCCCGCTCCCAAAACGCGATCGGCAAGAGCGTCCTGGGTCTGCTTGGCGGCGGCGACTTGGATGAAGATTCGTGGGAGGAAATTGAAGACACACTGCTGATCGCTGACCTGGGCACCGCCACCACCACCAAGGTGGTGGAGCGACTGCGTGAGGAAATGGCGACGCGGAGTGTGCGCACGGAGGACCAGGTCCGCGAGCTTCTGCGTGAGGTACTTGTCGACGAACTTCAGCCTGACCTGGATCGTTCAGTACGCGCGTTGCCGCACGACGACCACCCCGCAGTGCTACTCGTTGTCGGCGTCAACGGCACAGGAAAGACCACAACCACAGGCAAGTTGGCCCGCGTCCTCGTCGCTGACGGTCGTCGAGTGCTGCTTGGTGCAGCGGATACGTTCCGTGCTGCCGCTGCCGATCAGCTTCAAACCTGGGCTGAGCGTGTGGGCGCTGAAGTGGTGCGCGGTAAAGAAGGCGCCGATCCGGCAGCAATCGCGTTCGACGCAGTGTCGAAAGGTATCGACGAGGGCGTCGACGTCGTTCTGATCGATACCGCAGGCCGCCTACACACCAAGACTGGCCTGATGGACGAGCTTGGCAAGGTTAAGCGTGTCGTAGAAAAGAAGGCGTCCGTGGACGATGTCCTGCTGGTTCTGGACGCGACGATCGGGCAGAACGGGCTGGCGCAGGCGCGGGTCTTCGCCGACGTCGTCGATATCTCCGGCGTGGTGCTCACCAAGCTCGATGGGACCGCTAAGGGCGGAATCGTGTTCCAGGTTCAGCATGAGTTGGGCGTTCCCGTGAAACTGGTCGGTCTCGGTGAAGGCGCCGACGATTTGGCACCGTTTGAGCCCGGCGCGTTCGTCGATGCCCTGCTCGGCTAGGAGCACATAATTTCGGTTTCAATCGGGACGTGATGGGTGCCGGGAGCACCTATCACGCCCCGGGTAACGCAATCGAAACAAGGTCCGCCCACCCGTTCACGCCGATGCAACACTTGCGCGCCGCAGCCGAAACATCCTGCGAGAATTCTGGTCCCTGACAACGCGCCGAGTGGCGCGGCTGATCTGGGAGGTAGTTCGTGGTGGATTTAGACACCGGCAATACCGCGTGGATGCTGATGTCGGCATCCCTGGTGCTGCTCATGACTCCGGGACTCGCGTTCTTCTACGGCGGAATGTCCCGCAAAAAGTCTGTACTGAACATGATGATGATGTCGTTCGGTGCAATGGCTGTTATCGCTGTCATTTACGTTCTGTGGGGCTGGTCGATGTCCTACGGTTCGGGCGACGACTCCATTGGTGGGTTCTTCAATAACCCGTTCGAACAGTTCGGACTCAATGGGACTCTCACCGACAGTGACGGGAATTTCCTTCTCACCGATGGTATTCCGAACGCTGTCCTAGTTGGTTTCCAGATGACGTTCGCGATCATCACTGTTGCGCTGATCAGCGGTGCTATCGCCGACCGCGTCAAGTTCGGTACGTGGCTTGTTTTCGCCGGTATTTGGGTGACCCTCGTGTACTTCCCGCTCGCACACATGGTGTGGGGTGGCGGCTTCCTGTCGCACTCGGAAAACAGCCTGGCATCGATGATCTTCGGCACCACCGAGGTAGACGGCGAAACCGTCGCGTCTGTTGCGCCGATTGATTTCGCCGGCGGCACAGTCGTCCACATCAACGCCGGTATCGCTGCTCTTGTCCTTGCCCTCGTTGTCGGCAAGCGCACTGGTTTCGGTAAGACTGCCTTCCGTCCGCACAACCTGCCGTTCGTGATGCTTGGTGCTGCGCTGCTGTGGTTCGGCTGGTTCGGTTTCAACGCTGGTTCGGCGCTCGGTGCTAACGAATCTGCAGGTCTGGCGTGGGTCAACACCACTGTTGCTACTGCTGCTGCGATCCTCGGCTGGCTGCTCACGGAACGTATTCGTGACGGTCACGCGACGAGCCTCGGTGCTGCGTCGGGCACGGTTGCCGGTCTGGTCGCGATCACTCCGGCTGCTGGTTCGCTGAGCCCCGTTGGCTCCATCGCACTTGGCGCAGTCGCCGGTGTTCTCGCAGCCCTCGCAGTGGGACTGAAGTACAAGCTCGGCTACGACGATTCGCTCGACGTCGTCGGCGTCCACCTGGTCGCAGGCCTGTGGGGCACCGTCGCGATCGGCGCACTGGCCACCGACGGCGGCTTCCTGTACGGCGGAGACTTCAAGCTCCTCGTGATTCAGATCGCAATCGCACTGTTTGCTCTACTGTTCACCGCAGTCCTGACCACCGCCATCGCCTTTGCTCTCAAGCCGCTGGGCTGGAGAATCTCCAAGGACGACGAAGCCCGCGGCATCGACGAGACCGAACACGCCGAGACCGCATACGACCTCGTCTGACCAGAACGATAGAAAATGCCCATATTGGACGGTGAAACACACCGGAAGCTGCCAATATCGGGTACTGAACCCCACGACGAGTACTCGCACACAATGCAGGTTTGGAAGGGATAAAGAAAATGAAGCTGATCACGGCGATTGTCAAACCGTTCACTCTCGAGGACGTGAAGACCGGTCTCGAGCAGGCGGGCGTGCTTGGCATGACCGTCAGCGAGGTCCAGGGCTACGGCCGCCAAAAGGGACACACCGAGGTCTACCGCGGTGCCGAGTACTCGGTGGATTTCGTACCGAAGGTGCGTGTTGAGGTTGTCGTCGATGACGCAGCCGTCGACAAGGTCGTCGAGGTAATCGTTGAGGCTGCTCGCACCGGCAAGATCGGTGACGGCAAGGTGTGGGTCTCGCCTGTCGAGTCTGTGGTCCGGGTCCGCACCGGAGAGCGTGGCGCCGATGCCCTCTGACCCACACGGGTCCGGGGCACCAGGTAAGTACGGCCCCGACTCTTCCCCTCGTGGGGAGGGGTCGGGGCCGCTTGCTTCCCCAGACACCGACTCTTCTCTCACGGTGACACCGAGCAGCGACGCTGCCGACTTAGCTCGAGCCCGTGCACAGCTTCTTGGTGGCGCTAAGCGCGGCGCCGGTGGCACGCGCCGCCTTGATGCGCCGTCGCTTCGTCAAGCACTGGCAGACCTGCACGAATTTTGGTTGACGACTAAGGCGACGGAACTGGGAATCAAACCTGATTGCGGGTTTGCGTTGATCGCGGTGGGCGGTTTGGCTCGGGGCGAGATGCTCCCGTATTCCGACCTCGACTTGATCTTGCTGCACGACGATATGGACCCGGCCGTCGTCTCTGAGGTTGCGGATCGACTGTGGTATCCGCTGTGGGATTCGCGCGTCAAACTCGATCACAGTGTGCGCACTCTCGCGCAGGCATTGCAGGTGGCCTCGACCGATATTCCGGCAGCGTTGGGAATGCTTGAGGCACGCCATATTGCGGGCGATATCGAACTTAGCAACCTGCTCATCGGTGGGGTACGTCGACAGTGGCGCAGCGACATTCGCAGCAGGTTCGATGACTTGATCACTCAAACCAACGATCGTTGGGTGCGCAGCGGGGAGATTGCGCACCGAGCGGAACCGGATTTGAAGAACGGTCGCGGTGGTTTGCGGGACGTGCAGCTCCTCAGCGCGCTATCGATTGCTCAGCTCACCGATGGTGTGCCTGGTCTTGCTACTGCCTCACCTGAGGCAGATCTGGCCGTCGCTCACCGCCGACTCCTCGATGTCCGGACAGAACTGCATCGAGTGGCCGGACGCGGTCGCGACCAGCTGCGTGCTCAAGACGCTGACGAGATCGGTGCGGCGCTACGTATTGGCGACCGTTTCGACTTGGCACGCACGTTGAGCGATTCGGCGCGCACCATCAGCTACGCCGTCGAAGTGGGTATTCGGACGGCAGGCAACGTGCTCCCGCGGCGCGGACTGTCTCGGCTGCGTCGTCCACCTATCCGACGGCCTATCGATGAGGGTGTCGTGGAACATGCGGGCGAGGTGGTGCTCGCTCGGGATGCTCGTCCGGCTAAAGATCCGGCGTTGGTGACGCGGGTGGCCGCGGCCTCAGCGGTATCGGGGCTGCCGATTTCGGCGTCAACGCTGGGCCGACTTGCTGATCAGGCACCGGAACTGCGGCAGCCGTGGCCGAAAGAAGCTCTCGACAACCTTTTGGTGGTGCTTGGTTCTGGTCATCGCGCGGTCGCGGTGATCGAAGCACTTGACCGCACCGGTTTGTGGGGGCGTCTGCTCCCGGAATGGGGAGCGATCCGCGACCTGCCGCCGCGAGATGCTGTGCACACGTGGACGGTTGACCGTCACCTGGTGGAAACTGCCTCGTACGCAAGCGCTTTAACGACGCGGGTGTCCCGTCCTGATCTGCTTGTGCTGGGCGCACTGATTCACGACATCGGAAAGGGTCGCGGCGGCGATCACAGCGTGGTGGGCAGCGAACTCGCCATCCAGATCGGGCGCCGTCTCGGGCTGTGGCCGTCTGACATTGAACTGTTGGCTCAGATGGTGCGTTTTCACCTGCTTCTACCCGATACCGCGATGCGCCGCGACCTGGATGATCCAGCGACCGTGCAGAGCGTTGTCGACGCACTCGGCGCCGACGGAACCCTGCTCGAACTGCTGCACGCGCTGGCCGAAGCAGATTCCCTAGCTACCGGTCCCGGCGTGTGGGGCGATTGGAAGTCGTCGCTGATCGGTGAGCTAGTTCGC
>JAAYXN010000436.1 GCA_012515885.1 Rhodococcus sp. (in: high G+C Gram-positive bacteria) | reverse complement strand
GCACTGGAATGCTCGGCGCTCCGAAACTGCCGTGAACCCGGTGTTGACTGTGAGTTAGCGAGGGCTACGCCCGCGCTGATGTAACACACAAGGAACAGCGTTGCTTCCCGGCGCCATTGACCGGCATGGCGGTCCGCGGCCATTCGGGATGTCGCGTTCGGTGGAACCGACCGACGGGCGGCTGCGTCCAACCAGGTATGACCGAAGACGAACTTGACCGCATCGCCGAGCTGCATTTCGACAACGACTCTGAGGTAATCGCGCAGCTACGCCGAGATCCCGAGGTAGCGGAGTATCTGGACCGACTCGATCTCGTGGTCTCCCTGTTGAGGACGATCCCGGCCGCGCGTGTCCGCGGTGACGGTGGCGATGCGAGCCTGGACCGGACTCAGCGGGCGGAGAAGCCACCGTGGGACGGATAAAATACGCCCTCAACACTGATCGCGCCGGTGTTATCCGGGGGCGCATGAGCGTGCGTCGACCACGCACAACGGCACCCTGCCCGAGAACAGCAGGACGGACAGATCGGCTTCGGGAGTGCCGCTGCGAACAGTTGAATGCGCCGGCGGCAACCACCGATCACAGGTTGGATCAACGCCGAGCCCTCAGACCAGTCCGTCGGTCTGCGGGCATCGTGATAGCTGACCGCCGCTCGCTGAGGTTTCACCGCGGCTGGCGTCCCACCCTTCCCCCGGAATTCCGTCGAGGCGAAGGACCATCAGCCGGACCAACCAGGTCCAGCAGCCAGCCGCGGTAGTCTGATTTTGGCGTCCAGATTTCGCGAGGAACCACGTATCCCCTGCTCATATCGTCAAGCGGGCGACGATGGCGCTTTGCAGCTCATCGTGGAGCGAGTAGAAATCGCCCTCCACCGATTCCCAGCAGTCTAGGGCCGCGTCGGCGATGTCATCGTCACTGGCCGCTCGCAACCGCCGACGTTGCTCGCCTGTGAGATCTGGGTTGTCGTCAGCTTCCCCGCGAACGATGACCGGGTCGATCAGGCGGGAAGGGAACGATTCCGCAGTCTGCGGAGTCAGGACCGCGGTAGTGCGGCGGATCAGTTCGTTGAGCCGATCGACGGCCGCGGTGAATACCACTGCAGCGTCCACCTGGCCGGTGTCCGTAGGCAACCGCAACTCTCGAAGGTCGTCGATACCAGGGTCCATGATCGGAGGCGCCGGACCGATCATCACCGACAAGCACAGATGCCCGTCGTTGGTGAGGAAACCTTCTCCGTCACACTGGAAGTCTGCGAAGATCTGCACTCGCTTAGTGCTGTCGCCAACCACATACAGTAGTTCGCTCTCGTGGTCAGCATCGGTGCCGGCGATGAGATCACGCAGTAGATCCAGTGTGTGGTCGCGGGTTTCCCGGTTGTCGAGATCGACTGCGAGGAAGCAGTCGTTGATTTCGCTCCATGTCGTGGTAACTCGTTCGGCGAGCGCCTGACGATTCACGCCAATCTGCAGCATTTGATCCTCCTCTGTCCCTGTGAACACCCCGAGTACATCCCGGATGCCCGGAGGGTGCGGCACTGCCAGATGGTGCCGAAATCCTTCGCTGCTGCAATACATTCAATTGACGGACAGTTCCCGAATGCGCTGATCACGGCCGAGGCGAGAAGTATCACCTCGACCCCGGCGATCAGTGCAAGATCAGACCGAACAGTGACGTCAGCGGTACCGTGTGCAGCCGCTTGTGTTCGTCGGAGAACTGGACGACCATCTCGTTCACTCCAACGATCACGCCGCTCATCGCGTGCGCCCGTCCGTGATGGTTCGCGTACACGGTTCCCACGGCGGACCCGAATCCGGTGCCCATACGGTCGGTGACCAGCTCGACGATCTCGGCGGGGTTCTCGCGTCCGTTCACGATGGTGGCGATGACGGCAGACGATTCCACGATCTGGGTGCAAGCAGTGTCGGCATCTACTGGCACTGTGCTGTACGAACCAAAATCGAGCACGGTCTGCTCGGTGACCAGTCCGGCAGGGGTCAGTGTCTTGTTGTCCATGGCGATCCTCCTACGAGCGTTGATGTAGTGGTGCCAATGTCGCGTTCTACAGCCGAGAGTGCGGCACACTGCGGCCGCGGTCCTCCCGGAGTTTGTATGCTGACGCCGCCACCTGCCTCACCGGTCATCCAAGTCCAGTGCATGTGATGCCGACACCGAGGAGTACCCGTTCTGGCTGTGCACGCACCACTTTCGAGGTGCCATCGCCCGCGCAACCTGGACAGAACGGAGTATTGGCAGATTGAGTCCTACGTCCGCCTGGCGATCAGCGCAGAGTTCACTGAGCTGCCCGCAGGACCGCCGCCGGAATACCTCGTTCTGCAGGTTCCCAGGTCACGTTGTTCCG
>JAAYXN010000435.1 GCA_012515885.1 Rhodococcus sp. (in: high G+C Gram-positive bacteria) | reverse complement strand
TCGGTGACCACGCGCGGCATAGAGGCGTCACGACTCTCGTCCGGAGTGCTCATCACGTTCCTTCCGCAGATGCGATCCGATGACACATCATCGCACCTGGCTGCGTCACCGTTGACGCCCGATCGCGGACAGTTGTTCTAGCAGTGCAAAGTCCGCCTCATCGTACTGGTCAAACGACTTGCCGAGCGTCTGCTCAATGCGTTCGACGACGGCGATGTGCTGACGCAGGCTCAGTTGGATTCCTTCGGAGCCGCCTAACTGGGCAAATTTGGCGGAAAGTTCGCGGGCGGACGGCAATTCTCCGAAACCGTCGACGTTGTCGAGACGTAGTGCCGTGGCGTGAACGCTGGTCAGCGATTCGATCAGGGCCCGGCATGCACCCGCGAGCGTGCGACGCGATTGGTCGTCAAGTTGCAGCGCGGTGCCCGCATGATCAGCCATGGTGTTCCCCCGTCGGATTCGGTCGGTTTTCCGGTCGACAGCTTAGCGGTGTACACGGCAAGGAAAGTGTGGTGCACCGGTAAAGGGTCGACGACCCTGGGTGCGTGTGCCCAGCGCGTATGCCTACTGCGTCGAATCGAGCGGTGCGAAAAGGTCGATGGACCGGCCGTCGGGGTCCTCGATGGTTGCGTAGCGTTGGCCCCACGGCGTGTCCCATGGGGCGGTGCTGCCGAGGTGCCCGAGATCGGTGAGACGACGGTAGGTTTCGTCCACTCCCGCGGGCGTGTGGCAGTCGAAGGCTAGTGCGAGGCGGTCTTCGCCAATCGGTTCGACCCAGCCGGGCATGACGGTGCGCATCATTTCCACCGAATCCCACATCAGTGTGATGCCGCCGGGCAGCTTGTACTCCGCGTGGGGTGCGCTATCTGCCTCCGCGGGGATCTCAAGGCCCAGTTCACGGTAGAAATCGAGCGTCTTGCCCATGTCGGTGGCGATGAGCTCAATGGCAGCAAAGGTTGGTGTCATGGGCTGAGATTAACAGCCCCCACCGACAAGCGCTTTGCGTTAACAGTGCCTTCTGTAAGCGCGCTCAGCCCTCTGATGCTGCAACCGCTGCGGCCGCGAGCTTCTCGTACGCCGCGATCGTGGCGGGAGCAAGTTCCTCGTAGTTGATCACGACACCGGAGCCCAAATGCTGGTCATACGGGATCTGCTCGATGCTCCAGATTTTGTCGCCCAGATAGCGTTCCAGAACGCCGATATCGACTGGCCAGCCCTCAGCTGCCTGATTGGAAATGGTGACCACCGTGCGCTTGAGGCCAGCATCGCCGAGCAAGTTGCCGATGGACTCCAACGAAGACCGCATGCGGTTAAACGCATCAACACGGCACGGCACCGTCAAAATTACCGGTGCCAGTGAGCTTTTCAGCAGCGGAGCCAGATACGACGGCTGAAGACGATGCCCAATGTCGTACACCGCAGACGCCCGCCGGGACCGCAAGTAATCCTCGATCGCCACGTAGTCCGCTTCGCGAGCCAACGTCGTACCAAGCCGGTGCAGAAGCCGGGCATTGGTGCCGGTATGCGAAGACGCCTGGATAAACGCCTCGTCAGAAATGATTCCGCCACGCACCGACGTGATGAGCTGCTCGATACCGATCTCGGACAGCACCGCGTCCGCACCGCGATCCGCGAGATCACCGCCAGCCGGGTTGGCCTCGACACCCACAATGGAGATGCCCCTAGTGGCAGCAACATTAGCCAGGCCAAGAGTGGTGGTGGTGCAGCCGGAGCCGCCGCACACCCCGGTGACGAGGACGGGGACCGCAGGCTTAACCCACGTTGGTTTGCTCATCGAGGTTTAGCCCCCTTCAACTGGAGTAAGTGCGTAAATGTAGTACTGGTTGTACCTGTCAGGAACAGTAATCACGTCGGACTTGGTGGCGCCGATGATCCGGCTACCGATCCGTGTCTCCCGCTCCAGCGTATATACGTTGGGTTCCTGTTCGGTGATGGTCAAGCAGTATTCGGCGGGCGGTTCCTGATCTGCGGCGGCTTGCAGCTCGTCGGCGTTGTAGATGCCGGGGTAGCCATACTCGGCAGCCTTGATGCCGTCGCGTTCGACGTAGTACGCGTAGTGGAACGCGAAGATGACATCCGGGCCAGAAGCCGTGCCGCCGGGACCGTTTCCGACAGCAACGTTGCCGCTGTTGGTTGGCTCGCACCAGTTCTCGTCGATCGCAGGTTGAGCGGGCGCTTCGGTGACCGGAGTATTGGCTGGCTGCGCCACTTCTTCAGAATCGCCGCTTTTAGACAGCCCGATAACGACAGCGCCGATCAAACCGGCGCAGACAACGAGACCACCGCCGATGATCGCGATATTGCGCCCAAGATGACTCGGGGGCTTGGGCGGTGCAGCGGGTTTAGGTTCGCTGCCGTCGCTGCTCAACCACGTCGGCGGAGCCGAGTTGTCGGCAAACGGATCAAACTCCGGCACGGCCGGGGTAGGCGCAGGCTGGGCTGGACGCTGCTGCGGTGCAGGTTGCTGCATCACCTGCTGCGGCGGAGCCGGAGGTGTTGGCGGAGCCGGAGGTGTAGGAGGTA
>JAAYXN010000434.1 GCA_012515885.1 Rhodococcus sp. (in: high G+C Gram-positive bacteria) | reverse complement strand
TGCCTCGTCTACAGCGGTCGTGGTCACGTCGGCGAGAGACAGGGACTTGCGGCGCACATGATCGAGCAGGCGGCCAGGGGTAGCGACCACAAGATCGACGCCTCGGCCCAGAATCTGCGTCTGCCGCCCTAACGGAACACCGCCGGTCAGCGCAGTGACTCGACGCCCCAACGCAAGCGCAGACTCATCAAGTTCCTTGACGATCTGATCGGCAAGCTCGCGGGTAGGCACGAGGACAACAGCTTTCGGCTTACCCGGTTTGGCCGCCCCAACCAGCCGCGCCAGCATCGGCACACCGAATGCCAGCGTCTTACCGGAACCGGTGGGCGCGCGGCCGACCACATCCCGGCCGTCCAGGATAGGGGGAATTGATTGACGCTGAATATCGCGTGGCTCGGTCACTCCCTGTCGTCGCAGTGCATGGACCGCGACGACAGGAAGACCAAGGTCAGAGAATGATTCAGGCACGGATCTCGCTACGGTCACCGCTCCACAGCGTGTGGAACTTGCCGTCTTCATCAATCCGCTCGTACGTGTGGGCACCGAAGTAGTCACGCTGGCCCTGCGTCAATGCGGCCGGAAGACGCTTGGCGCGCAGACCGTCGTAGTACGACAGGGACGACGTGAACGCGGGCACCGGAATGCCCAGGCTGGTGGCGGTGATGACGACGCGACGCCAGCTGTCGATGGCGTTCTCGATAGCATCCTTGAAGTACGGCTCCACGATGAGGGTGTTCAGTTCTGGGTTGTTCTCGTACGCGTCCTTGATGCGGCCGAGGAAACGTGCGGCGATGATGCAGCCACCGCGCCAGATCGTTGCCAAGTCGCCGGGGGAGACGTCCCAGTTGTATTCGTCGCTGCCGCCGCGGATCTGGTCGAAGCCCTGTGCGTACGCAACGATCTTCGACGCGTACAGCGCCTGGCGAATGTCTTCAGTGAACTGCTCAACATCGGTGGGCTTGGCAGCTAGTTCGCCGGAGACCAAGTCGGACGCAGCGCGGCGCTGCGCACGTGAGCCGGACAGGGCACGCGCAAACACTGCCTCGGCGATACCGGTAACCGGAACACCCAGATCGAGAGCAGCCTTCACCGTCCACCGGCCGGTGCCCTTCTGCTCGGCAGCATCGACGATGACGTCGACAAGCGGCTCGCCCGTCTTGGCGTCACGCTGACGCAGCACCTCAGAGGTGATCTCGATCAGGTAGCTCTCCAGCTCGCCCTTGTTCCACTCCGCGAACACGTCCGCGATCGCACCGGCTTCCATGCCCAGTGCGTCACGCAGCAGGTTGTAGGCCTCACCGATGAGCTGCATGTCGGCGTACTCGATGCCGTTGTGCACCATCTTGACGAAGTGCCCGGCGCCGTCAGGACCGATGTGTGCGCAGCAGGGGGTGCCGTCGACCTTCGCGGAAATCGATTCCAGCAGTGGGCCGAGAGACTTGTAGGACTCGACTGAACCGCCCGGCATGATGGACGGGCCGTTGAGTGCACCTTCCTCGCCGCCGGAAATGCCGCTGCCGACGAAGTGCAGGCCGCGCTCACGCAGCGCTGCCTCGCGACGGATGGTGTCGGTGTAGAGGGCGTTGCCGCCATCGATGATGATGTCGCCGGGCTCCATCACCTCAGCGAGTTCCTCAATGACCTGGTCGGTGGCGTCACCCGCTTTGACCATGATCAGTGCCCGGCGCGGCTTCTCCAATGCGGCGACAAACTCCGCCACCGTCTCGGTGCGCACAAAATCGCCCTCGGAACCATGATCGGCAATCAACGCATCAGTTTTCGCTGAGCTGCGGTTATGCACGGCAACGGTGTACCCGTTGCGTGCAAAGTTGCGGGCAATGTTCGAACCCATGACGGCGAGGCCGGTGACACCAATCTGAGCCCTGCCTCCAGACGAGTTGGTAGCAGCATCCGGATTGGCAGCATGGTCAGTGGTGGTCATGTCTCCAGCTTTCCTTCGTCATACAACGCATGTCATAGAGGGGCGAGCAGGCGCGGCACGTCGGCGCCTGACGCTACGGGCAACGATAACGCTCGCACCGCAGCGTCAGCACGCCGTGGCGCCGAATTACGTGGTTAACGCGCTATCAGTTGCGACGGTCCCGCTGGGGTCCATCGAAGCCGTCGTAGCTGCGTGAGCCCGCGCGTGACCGGAAACCGCCACTGCGGCCCTGGCTGTTTGCACGATCGCCAGCACCGGTCCGGCCGTGCGACGGCCGGGCATCACCAGGTCGCGCGTTGTAGTGGCGTGGACGTTCGTCCCGGTTGTAGCTATCGCGGTGGTTATCGCGGCCGCGCGATGGGCCACCGAAGTCGCCGCGTCCGCCACGAGGACGATCGCCGTACGACGGACGGCTCTCTGATCGATCGCCGCGGTAGGGGCGGTCGGCAGAGTCACGACGTGGCTGGCTGTCCCGGCGGTCGCGGAAATCTGACCGGTCACGGAAATCGGAGCGTCCAGCATCGCGCTGTGGACGGCGGTCATCGCTGCGGCCTCGTTCGCCACCCTGGTAGGGGCGACGGTCGCCGAAACGGTTGTTGTCGCCCCGGTTGTCACCGCGGCGGTCAAAGGACCGGCCTTCTGATCGGTTTTCTGGGCGGTTATTGGAGTACGAACGCTCGCCCTGGCGGCTGTTGAATCCGCGATCTGCACGCTGACCACCGTTGCGGTCGCCGTCGGGGCGCCCGCCCCAGCTGCGATTGTCACTGCGGCTGGGCCGCTCGTAGCCGTCGCGGCTCGGCCGGTCGTGGTTATCGTTGCGGGGCCGCTCGTTGTTGTCACGGAAGTTGTTGCTGCGCTGTGGCCGGTCGTCACCGCCGCGGTGCGGCCGATCATCAAAGTTGCGACGTGGGCGATCGTCTGAGCGTCCGTAGGGCCGGTCATCGCTGCGACGGTACTGGCGGTCGTCACTACCACCGCGGTACGGCCGATCTCCATCGCGGTGCGGCCGATCATTCCGGAAGGGGCGATCTGACCCGGAGCGTGGACGGTCGAAGCGGGGGCGTTCTGGGCGGGTTCCGGCGGCGGGCCGCAGAGCTTCACCAGATGGTGCCTGTGCGCCGGTGATTTCCTTCAGCTGCGCGGACCCGGGGGAGACGCGGACAGCTTTCGCGTCTACACCGGCAGTGTCGGTCAGACGCTGGAAGGTGCGCTGCTGGTTGGGCAGCACAATCGCTGCGACCGTGCCCTTTTCGCCTGCACGTGCGGTGCGTCCGGCGCGGTGCAGGTAGTCCTTGTGGTCGGCTGGGGGATCTACGTGGACGACGAGGTCAATGCCGTCGACGTGGATGCCGCGGGCCGCGACGTCAGTGGCGACGAGGACGGGTGTGCGGCCGGTCTTGAATCGCTCCAGCACGCGGGTGCGCTGATTCTGTGCCTTGCCGCCGTGGAGGGATTCTGCCGCGACACCGACAGCGCGCAGACGGTCCGTGATGCCTTCGCAGCCGAGCTTGGTACGCGCGAACATGATGGTGCGTCCGCCTTCACGTGATGCGATCTCGGCGAGAACGACATCCTTCTGGCCGCGGTCGACGAGGAGGACGTAGTGCTCCATGGTGGTGACGCTTGCGCGGCCATCCTGGGTGGAGTGCTGTACGTGATCGGGCAGGAACTGGCGGACGAGGGACTGCACTTCGCGGCCGAGGGTTGCCGAGAACAGCAACCGCTGCGAGGAGTCGGGTGTTTCGCCGAGTACGGCGCGGACCTCGGGAAGGAAGCCCATGTCCGCCATCTGGTCGGCTTCGTCGAGCGCGGTGATCTCGATCTCGTCGAGGACGCAGGTGCCCTGACGGAGGTGATCGCCGAGGCGTCCGGGTGTGGCGACGAGGATGTCGACGCCGCGACGGAGCTGGTCGGCCTGCTTACCGAATGGGGTGCCACCGACGGCGGGGCGTACGGACACACCTAATGCGTCGGCATAGGGGGCGAGCGAGTCAACGACCTGGAACGCCAATTCACGGGTAGGGACCAGGACAAGACCGCGGGGACGCTTAGCTGATGGGCTGGAGCCGTCCGCGAAACGCGCGAGCATCGGCAGGCCGAAAGCGAGGGTCTTACCGGAACCGGTTTGGGCGCGGCCCAAAACGTTGGTGCCAGCGAGCGCATCTGGGATGGACTGCGCCTGGATAGCTGACGGGGAGGTGATGGATTTGCTGGCAAGCGCGGTGACGAGTGCGTCGGGCAAGCCGATTTCAGCGAAACTGGGGCCTTCTTGTGAAGATTCGACAGGCGCAGATTCAACAGCATGGGACATTAAGGGTGCCTCTTCCGGGACAACAGGGGCACGTCATTGCAACGCGCTGCCCGTCATCTGTGACGAGGCGTCCGCGTGGATAGGGACGAGCCAGGGCACATTTCACCTGGTCTGTCCTTGCACTGTTGCGGAAGGATCTGGGCTGTGTGCCGATTCTTGGACTAGGGCGATACCGCGCTTTGCGATGTGGCACTAGCAATTGGGGGAGTTTTACCGCGTAAGTAGTGCGGGTAAAACGTCTGTGTGGTGGGCCGCGTACGTAACGGCCAGATTTCAGTGTACGCGAGAAGCCGCGCCCTCTCTAATCCAGAGCGAAAATGACCACAATCTGGCGTGGGGGCTGCGGGGCGCTAGTGAGCGGTGCTGAAGAGCCGAACCAGCTCGGTGATCCAAGGAACCGCGACGGCGATCGTGGGAACAATGAGCAGTGTTGCTGCGGCCGCATACGCTGATGCGGCGACGACGCCGCGGTCGTCGTACGCGTCAGCAAGTCGCTGTACCCGTAGGACGGTGCTGGGTCCGCCTGCAGCCATGGCGCCCTGTGGGGCGGCAGAGACTGAACAGGCAACAAGTGCACGGGCTAGGGGAGTGGGACCGGTTGCCCGGACTGCGGAATCGTCGGCAAGCATTTCGATGAGCAGCTGGACCGAACCTAGCGCGGACTTGCTACGCACAAATCGGGGGAAAGCTTCATTCACAGCGGTGAAGGCTTCCAGTACGAGATCGTGGCGAGCACGCAGGTGAGAGCGCTCGTGGGTGAGGATCGCGACCAATTCTTCGTCGCTGAGGTTGGCGAACGTACCTTCACTGAGGACGACGCGTTGGCGTAGACCGGGCAGGCAGTAGGCGATCGGCTCGTGGACAGCGAGGACCCGGAGATCGTTGGCGTGTGCGATGGGCGCGCGATGATCGTGAAGCCCGTGCGTGCCGTGCTGGTCGAGCAGATCAACGAGCATGCGGTGGCGGGCGCGTCGTCGCCGGGTACGCACACCGACCTGGACGAACGCAAAAATCAGTTTCGCGCCGACAAGCAGGGTGAGGGCAAACACGCCGACATACAGCAGCCACAGCGGCAGGCCCAGGGCCTCAATTTCAGCGAGCGGCGCTGTGGTGGGCAATCCGTCGGGGCCGGGGACTAGCAGTTGGCTGGCAATGGCCAAACCTGAACTGAACGCGGAAAGCACAGCAGCGAGCGCAATGGCCTGCCACAACACCAAAGCAGCCCGTGGCGCCCGGTAGGGCCAGCGGGCTCGGCTCAGGAGAGCAGGAATCGGCCCAGCGAGGAGCAGGGCGAGGATTCCGAAGACCAGCGCGGTGGCGTTCATGACGACACCATCATGCATGAAGTCTTCCGCGGGGAGAAGTCTCGCAGCCTCGCCGTTCGTGATTCGAGCAGGTACACGCTCACAAGAACGGTGTCGCGTTAGGGGGCAGTGGGCCCACGCTTGGCGTTTTCTTTCGCCTCAAGATCG
>JAAYXN010000433.1 GCA_012515885.1 Rhodococcus sp. (in: high G+C Gram-positive bacteria) | reverse complement strand
TCGGCGTTCTCGGACAGGAAGCCGTAACCGGGGTGGATGGCGTCGGCACCGGACTTGTTGGCAGCCTCAATGATCTTGTCGATAACCAGGTAGGACTCAGCTGACGTCTGGCCACCGAGCGCGAATGCTTCGTCCGCGAGCTTGACGAACGGAGCGTCGGCATCGGGCTCGGCGTAGACCGCAACACTTGTCAGCCCGGCGTCCTTCGCCGCGCGGATAACGCGGACTGCGATCTCTCCGCGGTTGGCGACGAGCACCTTGGTGATGTGCGCGCTGGCATGACTAGGCACTGAGCCTCCTGTGATTCTGGTTACGGGCGTCACACTGGAAGTCTATGCACCGACGCCCCGGTCAAAATAACCGGATGTGCGCCGACGCGGAATCGGCGCACATCGGCGGAACGTTAGGTACGTAGGTGCTTCTTGATCCGGGCGAGCATCGCCGAGATACCGCGCAACCGTAGCGGACTGATCGCTTGAGAAATCCCCAGGTCAGCGTAAAAATCCTCAGGTACAGCGAGGATGTCCTCCGCGCTGTGGCCGTCGAGTCCCTGATGCAGGATTGCGGCGAATCCGCGGGTGGTGGGTGCTTCGGCGGGGGCACTGAAATACAACCGAACGCTGCTGCGATCTGTGGCATCTACCGACAAAAACAGCGGTGATTGGCATTCGGGAACCGGTTCCATCGCTGCCTCCGCTAAACCCGCTGGCAGTGGCGGCAGTTCCTGACTGAACTCAAGCAGCAGTGTCAGCTTGTTTTGCCCGTCCACCGCAGCGAAATCGTCGACGATCTCGGCGAGTGACTCGGGCATCGCGTTGGTGCTGTCTTCGCTCATGACGGGGCAGTGCCGGGCTCGTCACCCTGGGCGATGGGGGCGCGCACCGCGTTGCCCCATTCGGTCCATGAGCCGTCGTAGTTGCGCACGTCGGAATAGCCGAGCAGGTGGGTGAGGACAAACCAGGTGTGGCTGGAGCGCTCACCGATGCGGCAGTACGCGATCACCGCATCGTCAGCACCGAGGTGACCGTAAATCTCGTCGAGTTCGGCGCGCGAGCGGAATCGACTGTCAGGTGCCGCCGATTTGGCCCACGGGATGCTCACGGCGGTGGGGATGTGTCCACCGCGCAGTGCGCCTTCCTCGGGGTAGTCCGGCATGTGGGTGCGTTCGCCGGTGTACTCCTGCGGGGAACGCACATCGATCAGCGGTCCGGCACCCAAATGGGCGAGCACGTCTTCCTTGAACGCTCGGATGCTCGCGTCATCACGCTCAATGACGGGGTAGCCGGTGGTCGTTGTCTGCGGGACATCGAAAGCGGTGTCCCGGTTTTCCGCAATCCATGCGTCGCGGCCACCATCGAGCAAACGCACGTCCTCGTGACCGAAAAGTGTGAACACCCACAATGCGTATGCGGCCCACCAATTGCTTTTATCGCCGTAGATCACAACGGTGTCGTCTCGACGAATCCCTTTGCGGTCCATCAGTTCTGCGAATTGCTCGCCGGTGATGTAGTCGCGGGTGACGGGGTCGTTGAGATCGACATGCCAGTCGACCTTGACCGCGCCCGGGATATGCCCGACGTCATAGAGCAGGACATCTTCGTCCGACTCGACGACCTTGAGGCCCGGTGCCCCCAGGTTCGCCGACAGCCACTCCGTCGAAACAAGACGCTGTGGGTGCGCGTATGCGGCGAACGCTGGATTGGGATCTGGTGCAACGGGCACGGGCAAGCTCCTGGGGGCGAGGGAAGGTAAGACG
>JAAYXN010000432.1 GCA_012515885.1 Rhodococcus sp. (in: high G+C Gram-positive bacteria) | reverse complement strand
GCCCACGCAGGTAGCCTTCGATCTCGATGCTGTCGCGCGCGTACGCGCCGCCAGGTGGTCTGCGGGCGCTCATTTCTTCGGTGAATTTGGCGGGGTCTTTAGCCGACGACCCGTACACCGAAGTTGTTGAACGCAAGACAACTTTGCGGACGGTGCCCGCCTTCTGGCACGCCGCGAAAAGCTGCATCGCGCCAATGACGTTCATGTCTTTCATCGCGGCGCGGCTGCCCGATTTTGGTGAGCGACTGAGCGTCGATGCATGCACAACCGTATCGACGCCGGCGTTGCGAATCACTTTGCCGATCATCGGGTTTCGAATATCGGCGCGAACGAACTCGGCGCGACCCATGCGGCGCAGCATGTCTTTGGTTGGCGACCGGGAATCGACCGCGATGACGCGTTCGACTGCCGGATTCTGTGCCAGCCTCGTCACCAAATATCCGCCTAGAAAGCGGCTTGCACCGGTCACCAAAGCGACGCGCGGTGTTACCACCGCGGCGCTGGAAGTACCTTCGCCGTCGACCACCCGAACCCCCGTTCTCGTAGTGAAGTGGGAACCAGGATACGGGTCCGCGCCGGTATTCGCGCCATCCAGGTAAAAACGCCTGCGGCCCGGGGACAATGTCACAGCGGTTTCACCGGAAACAGTTCGATGCCCGCCACCACAGAGGGTGACGGGCATCGAACTAAAAGACCTATCCGTCGATACGGCAGGCGCTTATTTGCCGAGTTTACGACGCTGAACTCGCGTACGGCGAAGCAGCTTGCGGTGCTTCTTCTTCGACATGCGCTTGCGTCGCTTCTTGATCACTGAACCCATAGCGGGTGTTCCTCACGTTCTTCTCTAGCGTTCACGCGCACGCCGGTCACGTACGCCGGCGCCGCCCTTGGACGCCCGGAGCCTCATTACCTGGCCCGATGCCTGACGGCACCGTGCCTGCTGGTACGACAGAAGTTAATCGTACCGGTCCAGCTCGCCCCAGAAAAAACTCACCCCTCCGGCACGACCGGCCAGGTGCAGCCGACCATGCAGAGGGTGGAGCGTGGGGTCTACCTATTTCGACGTCAACCTTCCAGTTTTCTCTAGTTAGCCCGCGTCGAAATAGGACGTCTCCAAGTAGTCGTGCACTGCTTTCGCGTGTACCCGAAACGAGCGACCTACCCGGACAGCGGGCAGCTCGCCACCGTGTACCAGGCGGTACACCGTCATCTTCGACACTCTCATCAGCGCTGCGACTTCGGCGACGGTGAGAAATTGCGTACCAGCTAGGCCGGTTTGCCCGTCGGAGGATGTGCCCTTCGACGGCCTCTGTGCAGATGTCATAACACTTACCTCCGGCACGCCCCGCGCCGCCGGCTTCCCCTCCGGCGGAACAGACACGAACGTGCTTACCCGAGCTTAGCGGGGCGGATGGGGAAACTGCGACGGGTGTGGGAATCCGGAATTCACCCGATGCACACCTGTTGTCTTACTTCCGCAGCGTATGAAGCTTTCCTAGCGAAAGCATCGATGCTTATTCGAGACCTGCGGCGAGCTCTTCTGATCGGGTTTTCGCGGCATCGAGGCCCTCATAGAACGCTCGACGTAGTCCGAACGACTCCAGTTGGCGGATGGCTGCCGCCGTCGTCCCGCCGGGTGAGGAGACTCCGCCGCGCAGTTCTGTCGCGCTCTCGCCCGAGTCGTGCAGCATTGCTGCGGCACCGGAAATGGTCTGGTTGACCAGCTGTGTTGCGGTGGGTCGCGGCAAACCCATGCTTACGGCGGCATCGACCATCGCTTCGGCGACAAGGAAAATGTAGGCGGGGCCCGAACCTGACACGGCCGTGACCGCGTCAATCAGGTCTTCCTTGACCGTCGCCGTTTCGCCGACAGCGCCCAGGATGTCGCGGACCACTTTCAGATGATCGTCATTGGCGTGACGACCGGGCGCGAGGACGCTCATGCCGTGCCCCACCAGCATCGGAGTATTAGGCATGACCCGCACTACCGGGAACCCGGCAGGCAGCCGCTTCTCATAGAACGCAGTGGTGACACCAGCAGCCAGCGACACCAGGATCTGCTCCTGCTCAGTGGCGCCATCAACCTTGTCGATCTCGACAGTCACCGACTCCACATCACCCGGCTTGACGGCGATAACAATGACATCGGCGCCCTCCACCGCGTCGCCGATACCCGTCGCAAGAATCTTGTACTTGTCAGACAGTTCCTTGGCGCGCGCCGGGAAATGCTCCGAAACAACAATGTCCTTGACCGCGTGACCGGACCGCAGCAACCCGGAAATCAACGCTTCACCGATCCGGCCGCCACCAATAACCGCAATTCTTGTCATACCCACAAGCCTGCCACGGCGGGGCCATGCTGTGTGTAAAGGGCGGCCCGCCGCCGTGTGTAAAGGGCGGCCCGCCGCCGTGCGCGAACCAGCGGCCAGGTACCTACCGCGGAATCATCGCGAGCTGTCGGCTCTGCACCACCACGGCTCCGGTCGAGTCGAGCACCGTGTGGTCTTCTTCGAACCATGTTGCACCGAGGACGGTGGAGCTGGCCATCACCCTCAACCATCCCGGGGCAGGTTGGCGACGCAGGTAGGTGGTGAGCTGGACTGTCGGGGCCCACCCGAATTTGCCGCGGTTGACGGTCACGGGCGCGCTGATATCGCCGGTCATGATTGCGAACAGTGCCGCGGTATCGACGTCTTGTTCGTCGCCGGGGCGGGGTCGCACCCACATCCGTACTTGCGGCTCCCCCGTCTTGCCGGTGAGGAACGGCGCACTGTCCGGGTCGATCCAGATTTCGCATCCGCGGGCCACGTTGACGATTTTGGCCATGGGGTGTTCGCCTTCGATCCGCAGTGCGTTCTCTGGCGGCGACACGGGAAGTTCTGCGACGGAGCTGGGGACCGTGTACTCCGGTTCTGCGTCATCTGGGGTACCGAGGGTGACGGCGGCGCGGACGGCGGTGCGCCCGTCTTGGCTGAGTTCTACGTCGACGAACGACGCCTGCTTGCCACGTTTACGAATGATGGCGGTCAGCGACACCTCGCCCGGGTCCGGAGCGGAGAGGTAGTTGGCGGCGACCGCGAGCGGCTGCACGGAGTCCGCGACGGGGCGGTCTTCGGTGGCGGTGTCAAAAAGTGCGCGGCGGCCAGCAGCGGCAACCAGCGACATCATGGAGCCGCCGTGAACCTTGGGGCCGATCGTCCAAATCGGGTCGATCGACGCGGAGTAGGTTCCCTCTCCCGTGCTGGTCAGAGCGGTAAATTCACGGAACGGCGCGTCCGAAAGTGGTGCAGGCATGGATTAAACGCTACCTGCACCGCTTCCGGACGCTACGTGTGACGGTCAGTACCGATCGGGGTTTCAGTACCGATCGGGGTTGCGGACGTCCTGCAGTGTCTTGAGCACCATCGCGTCGACACGCTTGATTAGCCCAGCAGGATCACACGGCACCGCGTTGTCGAAGTTCTTCGGTCCGAGGACGTAGCGGCCGTCGGCAGCGATGTCGATCCATTTGGTCTTGTAGTGCGACCCGTTTCGATCGTGGCGGGGGCCGCTGTGAACCTCCACCAGTCCCTGACCCACGATCTGGCTGACCACGTCTTCGAGGCGCGGACGGGTGGCGGTGGCCGTCACCGTCGTGAAGATGCTCGCGGAGTAGTCGTATTCCTGTTCCTGAGTGCTTTCTTGCCGGGACGCGAATTCCTTTGTGCCACTGGCATTGGCCGGAAGCACCCCAACAATTTGCGTGCCCAGTTTGCCCGCTTCGCTGTAGGCGATGATGACGTCGCCACCCTTCATTGGTGACGGGCCCGGGAGCTGCACGGCGATCGCGACGAGGTGCTGTACCTGCGCGGCGATGACCCGGATTTTCTCGCCCTGTGCGTTGATGCCGGAAACTTGGACGTAGATCTCCGGCTCGGCGAGCACTTTGACGGCGCTCCTGAGGTGGTCAAACTGAGGCCGGTTGAAGGCGACCCGGACTTCCTCGAAGAACTTGTCGTTGAGTTCCACGTACTCGTAGGGCAGCACGATATCGAACGGGTAGGGCAGCAGCTCCACCTGATGCGAGCTGTAGAGGGCTGCGAATTGGGGTGCGCTGATTTGCCAGTTACGCATTGATTTATGCCCCGATCACCGGCGGTGCCATGGGTGGCATTTTGCCGATCAGTTCGTTGCCGTTCTCGAGGGTCACGAGGTAGTCGGCAGTCTTGTGCTCTTTGTCCTTGTCGCCGCCGCGGCCACCGGCGCCGCCGCCCATCATGCCGCCGCCCATGCCCATACCGCGGCCTGCTGCCGCGCCACCAGCTGCGCCTCCGGCAAGGCCTGCACCACCAGCGGCGCCACCTGCGATACCTGCGCCGGGCGCGGCACCGAGGCCACCACCTGCACCGGCACCGCCGCCGAGACCACCTCCGCCGCCACCCATGCCTGCTCCGCCACCGGCCGGGCCGCCCGCGGCCATCGCACTGGTTCCTGCGGGATCGCCAAGCTGGGGCGCTCCCGGTATGCCGGTGGTGGGTGAGCCCGGGGTCTTATCACCCAGCGAGGGCGCATCGGGGTTGGGGTTGCCGGGGTTCTTCGGGTCGCCGGTCTTGTTGGGGTCTTCCCCCAATTTCGGATCACCAGTGTTGGGGTTCCCGGTCGAGGGGTTTCCACCGCCAGGGCCGCCCGGGTTGGTGCCGCCGGGGCCACCCGGGGTGTTGGGGTTGCCGGTGTCCATCTTGGTTTCCAGCTTCGGGAACTGCGGGACGGGGGTTTCTGCCGATCCCAAGTTAGCGGTGTACAGGGATATGGCTGTAAGCGCCTGTCCATGACGTCGGTGGTATTCGTCTTCGGTATCGGTATCCCAAGGCGTAAGGGTGTTGTAGACACCGCCCTTGGAGATGTACTCGGGGATACCGCTGCCGGTGTTGGTCACAGCCTTTACGGCCGCAACAATGTCTGCAAGCGCACCGGAAACGCCCTTAAATTTCGACTCGGAGTCCTCGGTGGATTTCACGTACTCACGGAAAGAACTCTTCGCTGCCTGTGCACCCGAGCCAGTCCAGGCTTCGTCAAGCGTCTTGGTGAATTCGGCATCGAACTCCTCGGTCCGCTTGGCGAAATCACTCCCGAGCTTGTTCCACCCCTGCTCCAAGGTGCTGGCTGTGGAGGTGTTCATCTTCTCCGAGATCTCAACGAGTCGCTCGAAGCTCATGCTGTCGCCGCTGAAGTACTCGCACATGTTGACGTACTTCGGTTCGTTACCGGTCATGGCGTCTGCCCCCAAGAGTGTGATGCGCACGGGCCCCGAGCCCCCGCCGCGTTGAACGAATTTGTGTCCGAAACTTACCCCAGGACACCGTGGTTGCGCACGGCACCCCTTGCGCGTTGCGCTCATACCTACTCGCGATGCTGGCTCCTGCCTTGTTGTTGCGGGGCTGATAGAGTCCGCTATCGGCAGCGGGCTCTGCGAGGCAGAACGCGAGGAGCCGCTACCGAAGGCCACGGAGCGGTACACGCCACGTTGGGTGCCGCACTGATGGGGAGGTCAGACATGAATACAAACGATGCGATGGCAGCGATGCAGAACGGGGTGGCGGCATGACCGAAAACTTCTCACTCAATGAAGAGCGGATGCGGGCAGCGATCAGCCAGGCCGACGCCTACATTGAGGACCTTCGCGACTATGTTGGTCGAGCCAATCGCGAACTCTACGTGGAGACCCTCGGGATTGGCGAAGACGACATCGAGACCGCACGGCAGGTAGTCAACAAATTCAAGGACAAGGCGCGGGGCGGTGGGCAAATTGCCGTGGAAAGCTCGGCGGTTGGCTTCCTTGAGGCGTGTGCCACCTGGATGGAAGCCTACCGGGATAACCTCCAATCCGAGTTGGACAACTATCTCGGCACCGAGCAGCAGAACACTGGAACTTTCACCGGGCAGGATGTATGACAAAGTCTAGGAGCACCCTCTGCATTGGAACAGCAGCGCTCTTTGTAATTGCCAGCGCTGCAGCCTGCACCGGGAGTTCGGGCGGGCCCGCACCTGCTCCTACCACTACTCAACCAATAGCGATCACCTTTCATCCATGCGATGACCTCCCCAAAGACGTCATTGAGGGGCTCGGATACTCTCCGCGGGTGTGGACGCGTACCGATCGTGAACACCCAGTGGTTTCCCACGAATGCTCCACAGCTAACAACAACCGAGAGTCTCCGGGATACAGCACTGTGTTCGCTGCGACGGGATTCTCTTTTCAAGGCGTTCTCGACGACTCGCGTCTGACAGAGTACAAACGTGCGAATGTTGGTGGCCGCGACGTCTACTTCGCCGACCACGACGGCCTGGAATGCCTCGTTACTGTGGATGCCGATCCCGCAGTGTTCCAGTTCTCCGTAACCTACGCGTCGACTACTACGCGTCCCGACCGTAACTTCACCACAATTGAACAGGCGTGCACGGAAGCGGAACGCATTCTGGACGCGATCCTCCCGTACGTCCCTGAGCAGTTGTGAAACGTCAAGCAATCGTGAGTGCCGCCGCAGCCTGTGCGGCGGCACTCACCGCTTGTGGAGGTACAGGCGGGCCCGCACCCGGTCCTACCACTACTGAAGCGGTAGCTATCACCTTCCACCCCTGTGACGATCTACCAATTGATGTCATCGAGGGACTCGGATTCATACCTGGTGGCTGGACCCGTACCGACCGCGAACACCCATGGGTTTCGCATGAATGCGCTACAGCCAACAACAACCGAGAGTCCCCGGGATATAGCACTGTTTTCTCCGCCAGGGGAATGTCGTTCCAGAGTGTTTTGGATGACTCACGTCTAACTGAGTACAAGCGCACCACCGTCGACGGTCGAGATGTCTACTTCGCCGACCACTCAGGCCTCGAATGCCTCGTCACCGTCGACGTGGACCCCGCGGTCTTCCAGTTCACCGTGAACTACGCAAAGAACACCACGCAGCCCGATCGCAACTTCACGACGATTGAACAGGCGTGCACGGAAGCGGAACGCATTCTTGACGTGATCCTCCCGTACGTCCCTGAGCAGTTGTCAAACGTCAAGCAATCAACATCGTTTAGCGCCTCGCCGCACTGACGTCGAGGTGGCGACGGGCGAAAGCTAAGGCTTGAGCCAACATTGACGAACGTTCCCGACGGGTGCGCGCATTCTGCGTGTTGATCTCAATGACCGCTTGGCCGTGAAAACCGGACTCGACCAGGTGCTCGCACACCTGCACGCACGGCTGCGAACCATGGCCCGGGATCAAATGCTCATCGAGCGACGCCCCACGTCCATCCGCGAGGTGCAGGTGCGCGAGCCCGCCGCCCATGCGTCGCGCCAACTCCATCGCGTCCATCCCCGCGGTCGCCGTGTGCGAGAGATCTAGCGTGTAGTGGCGGTGATCAGAATCCGTCGGATCATAGGAAGGGCTGAACGCCGACAGCGCCGCCCCCGGTCCCCCGCGTCGCTGCATTCGTAGCGCCGACTTGTTCTTGCCGCCAAACAAGCCGTCGGCGCGCATCGGGAACATGTTCTCTACCGCAACCACGATGCTCGTCTTGTCCTCAAGCCGCGCCACCTGATCGACAAAGCCGTCCGCATACCTGCGCTGCCACCGGAACGGTGGATGCACCACGACACTCGCTGCGCCCAAGGATTCCGCAGTACGTACCGAGCGATCCAGCTTTTCGACCGGGTCCGAGCCCCACACTCGCTGCGAAATCAACAGGCACGGAACATGAACCGCCTGAACAGGCACGGCATATTTACGCATCAGTGCACGCACCGCCGGAATGTCCTGACTGACCGACTCGGCCCACACCATCAGCTCAACGCCGTCATAACCGAGTTCGGCGGCATACCGGAACGCAGCTTCAGTGTTCTCCGGATACACCGAAGCGGTAGAGAGCCCCACCAAAATCTTGCGCCTGCCCCCAGCCCCGACCCCGATCATGGCGCGATCAACCCGACGCAAGCATGAAGGCCAACGGACCGAGCGTCACAACCATGCCGACAATGACGGCAATAACGAAACTCACCATGTCTTCGGTACGCCGCAGGATGCGCACCATCGCAACGAGACCGGTGATGACCAGGACCGCGAGGATCAGCGCCACCCAGGGCAGCGAATCCCACAGCTTCTCGAAACCCTTAAACATCAGGGCGCCAGCGACTACCGCCGCCAGGCCCTGCCCACCGAGGACTAGCCATTCGCGGGTCGCGTCCGGTTCACGCTCGGTGTCATCGTCTGACTCTTCGACGTCGTCATCGAGGTCGATCTGATCTTCAGCATCATCGTCGACGTCGTCGGTGACGGTTGCCGTGACGTCAGTGACGTCGGTGGTTACTGCGTCAGACACATCGGTGACATCCAGGTCGTCGGCATCGTCGGCTTCGGGGCGACGTGAGCCGCCAATCAACTCACCGGCGTGCGACCCGGACAGCAGCGCGGGCTCGGCCTGTACTGACTTGCCGAACGGCCCCGGCTTTGCTGTCGGCGCCTTCGCGGCGGGCTTGGCCGGCGCCTGTACGGGCTTGGCTGGCGCCTGGGCGGTCTTGGCCGCCGGGCTCACGTACGGCTCTGGCTTGCGATCACTGACCGGCGGGGTCAGCGTGGTCTCGTCCAGATCCGGGCGCCGCGTGGGGGTGCGTCCACGATGGCTGATCCATGCGCCCTGACCGTCCTTAGACGACGAGGCGCCGCCACGGCTACCGAACGGTGAGCGCGGCGCGGCAGGAATGTCGTCATCATCGTCGTTGTCGAGATCGGCGACAGGTTTGGCGACACCGGACGTTCCCGGGGATCGCGTCGGCAACGACGGGCCCTTGCTGGAAGCTGGGGCCGTCGGGGTCTTGGGAGCAGCCGGAGCCTCGGCGGCAGGCTTACTTGCCGCGGGCGCAGAAGCGGTTGGCGTCGACACGGGAGCGGTAGGCGCAGGCTGCGGCGACGGAGTGGGGACAACGGGAGCGCTGGGTGCCGACGCGGTAGGCGCGGAAGGGTCAGAAGGTGCCGCAGGACCAGCAGCCTCGGGCTCGGCGTCACTCTGCCTACTCGGGGTATCGCGCACGACCGGCATCTCGCCGGTCAGTTCCGCTACCGAGATTCCCCCAGCCACTCCGCGACGGCGACGGCCACCGCGGCTTTCGCCGACTTTCTGGCCGTTGCGTTTTAGCAGTTCGGCAACCGAAATCTGCTCTGTCTCGTCACTCATTGGTCATCAACTCGTCGGTTACTCATCGCGCACTCACCATCAACTCTCCACCCATCTCCGTATCGAGCTTGCGGAGGATGAGCCCTTCCCGGAGCGCCCAGGGACAGATTTCTAGTTCTTCAATACCGAGTGCCCGCATGCTCGCCTCCGCTACAAGCGCGCCCGCAACGAGTTGCCGCGACCGGTCCGCGCTTACACCCTCTAATTCTGCACGGTCTGCGGCTGTCATCCGCGAAATGAACGCAATGAGTTGCCGCAATCCGCTTGCGGTGAGGGTGCGGCGTGCGCGGGGCCCCGCTGTCGACGGCGCGGCGCCGGTCAATCGGGCGAGGGAACGGAACGTTTTCGAGGTGCCGACGGCGCGGTCCCAGTCGCCTGCGGCGCGGAGTTCTTTCGCAGGGGTGGCGAGTTCGGCGTCGAGCCAATCGCGGAGGACGGCGACGCGGCGTTTGCCGGGTGGGTCGCCGTTGAGCCAGTCGCGGGTGAGTCGGCCGGCACCGAGTTGCAGTGAGAACGCGACTTCGGGGTCTTCGTCGGCGCCGGAGGTTAGCTCCAGCGAGCCGCCGCCGATATCGAGGTCGAGGATGCGTCCGGCGCTCCAGCCGTACCAGCGGCGCACGGCGAGGAACGTTAACCGTGCTTCGTCGACTCCGGAGAGCACTTCGAGGGTCACTCCGGTCTCGGCGAGCACGCGGGCGAGGACCTCGTCGGAGTTGGTGGCGTCGCGCACCGCGGAGGTGGCGAACGACATCAGTTCTTCGCAGCCAGATTTCTCGGCGATGGCGGAAAATTCTGCGACTGTCGACACGAGCTTCGAGGCGCCGGCATCGGTGAGATCACCGGCGTCATTCAGGTTCTCTGCCAGGCGTAACGTGGCTTTTGTTGAGCTCATAGGCGTCGGATGCGCACCCCGATGAGCGTCCACCACTAGCAAGTGAACGGTATTACTTCCGACGTCTAACACCCCAAGTCGCACATCTACACGTTACTGGGTCTACCGTCGGGCATTGTGACAGCAGGTAGCGCATCCGGTTCCTCACTGCGTCCGCACAAGATGGCGGCCACGCCCGAAGTGCCACTCGACTTCCCCCGTGAGTGGGTGGAATTTGTTGATCCAGACAATGACGAACACCTGATTGCAGCCGATATGACGTGGCTGCTTTCGAGCTGGACCTGTGTGTTCGGTACGCCCGCATGTCAGGGCATTTTGGAGGATCGCCCCGACGACGGGTGCTGTTCGCATGGCGCGTTCCTCTCGGATGAGGAGGACGTGGAAAAGTTGAATGCGGCAGTGAAACTTCTCACCCCCGACATCTGGCAGTTCATGAAGAAGGGCCTGGGTAAGAAGGGCTACATCGAGGAAGACGAACTTGATGACGAGCCCGCCCTCAAAACGCGCCGCTATAAGGGGGCGTGCATTTTCTTGAACCGTCCCGGTTGGGAGGGCGGTGAGGGTTGTGCGCTGCACACGATGGCGTTGCGTGACGGTATTGAGCCGCTCGACGTGAAACCGGAGGTGTGTTGGCAGTTGCCGATCCGCCGGGTCGAAGAGTGGGTGGAGCGTCCGGACGGGGTGGAGATCCTCAAAACGACCATCACCGAATATGACCGGCGGGGCTGGGGTGAGGGTGGTGAGGACCTGCACTGGTACTGCTCGGGTTCCCCGGACGCTCACGTGGGCACCAGGCCGGTGTGGCAGTCGTATGCGCCGGAACTCACCGAGCTACTGGGTGAGGCGGTCTACGACGAACTGGCGCGGCTGTGTCGCCGCCGGGCTGGGCTGGGGTTGATGGCGGTGCATCCGGCGACGGTGATCGCGCATGAACGCGCTGAGGCCGCTGAGGCCGTTCAGGCTACGGGCAGCGGCGGCGCACCGACGGTGCCGTAAACGCAGTACGTCAATCCGGGTTCTGGGTACACCAGTGCGGTCGTGCCGTCCGGGCAGGCGGCGGTGTCGGCGGCATCGTTGAGCCGCTGCACTACCTCGATGGAGTCGCCGGGCCACGTGTCGGAAACGAATTCGGCGCCGGTGCCTTGAGCTTCGCTGTAGGGATGCCCGTTGTAGGAATCGTCGCCGTAGGAATCGTCGCTGTAGGGGTCTTCGCTCGGCAGATCCGGGCCTTCCCCGGTCTCTTGTGCCAGCTGGTCGATCGGCGGCTCACCCAGAGGGCGCGGGCATGCCACTTCGTCGATGACCGACGTTGTCGCCCCCACATCGGCGTAGCAGCGTCCCACTTCCAAGTTGGGCGCCAAACACATGTAGACGCGGGTGCTCTTGGCTTGGTTAAGCACAAACGAGGCGTAGCCGGATGCCGGGCAGTCGCTGCTCCGATTCGGTTTGGTTGCCACGACATACAGCGCATCAGGGTCGTCGCAGTTGGCTTGCCGACCACTCGCCCCGTAGCCGAGGGTATCGGCGGTCACGCAGCTACCGATCTCAGCGAATTCGACGGCGTTTTCCCGCGACCACACCGCCATGACCGATACCGTCACGAAAATCGAGGCACCCAGCACGTATACGACGCGCTTACCGAACTGCCACAACATCGCACACCTCACCTTGCCCCGTTAGGCCTCACTCCCCATGACCGGGCGTGAGGTTACCGCGGCGTCAGTGACGTCGGAAGGTCAGGCTTCGAGTTTGTAACCTAGGCCACGCACGGTGAGCAGGTGGACGGGCTTAGCTGGGTCTTTTTCAATCTTTGACCGTAGGCGTTTGACGTGCACATCGAGTGTTTTGGTGTCGCCGACGTAGTCGGCTCCCCAGACGCGATCGATGAGCTGGCCGCGGGTCAGGACGCGACCGGAGTTGCGCAGCAGGTACTCAAGCAGATCGAACTCTTTGAGCGGCAGTGTGACCACTTCACCGTCGACCTGGACGACGTGGCGTTCGACGTCCATGCGCACCGGTCCGGCTTCGAGGACGGCGTTGTCGCCTGCCACTTCGGTGTCGGGGTCGGTCCCGCGGCGCAGTACTGCGCGGATGCGGGCGATCAGCTCACGTGCCGAGTACGGCTTGGTGACGTAGTCGTCGGCTCCGAGTTCGAGGCCAACGACCTTGTCGATTTCGCTGTCGCGGGCGGTGACCATGATGACGGGCACTCCGGACCGGCTGCGCAGCTGCTTACACACGTCGGTGCCGCTCATGCCGGGCAGCATGAGGTCGAGGAGCACGATGTCCGCTCCGGACCGGTCGAACTCGGCGAGGGCTGATGGACCATCGGTGACGATGGTGGTTTCGAACCCCTCCTTGCGCAGGAGGAAGGCCAGCGGGTCCGCCAACGATTCCTCGTCTTCGACGATTAGGACGCTCGTCATGGGTTTTCCTCCGGGATACTTTTTGATGGTGTTCGGGGTCTTTCGGCGCGACTGTCCGCGGCAATCTCTGCGGGGGCGCCCAGTTCAGCGGCGCTGTGTTCGCGAGCGTGGTACTCGGGGATCTGGAGGGTAAACGTCGATCCTGTTCCGGGTCGGCTCCATAGATCGATCGACCCGTTGTGGTTGGCGGCGACGTGTTTGACGATCGCCAGTCCCAGCCCGGTGCCGCCGGTGGCGCGTGAGCGGGCCTTGTCGACGCGGAAGAACCGTTCGAAAACCCGTTCCTGGTCGGCTTTCGCGATTCCTTCACCGCGGTCAGTGACCGAGATGCTGATGTTGCCCGCGCGGCGGGACCGGCTGATCGACACCGGTGAGGATGCCGGCGAGTAGGCGATCGCGTTCTGCACGAGGTTGGTCAGTGCCGTGACGAGCAGGGTGCGGTCGCCGAGCACCTGGTAGCCGCTGACCGCGTCGGTGGTGACCTTGATGTCGGCGGCCTCAGCAGAAATTTTCGATCTCTGGAGCGCTTCGGAGACGATGGTGTCGACGTCGACCGCTTCCAGATCCGGCAGCTTCTCAGCGCCCTGGAGTCGGGAGAGTGCGATCAGTTCGGTCACGAGGTTGCCGAGGCGCACCGATTCCGACAGGAGGCGTTTACCGAAATGGCGCACCGATTCGGGATCGTCCGCTGATTCAAGCAGGGCTTCTGCGAGCAGGCCCATCGCACCGACGGGAGTTTTCAGTTCGTGGCTGACGTTCGCGACGAAATCGCGGCGGGTCGCCTCCATCCGGACCTGCTCGGAATCGTCGTCAGCGAAGAGGACGACGAAGGTGTGGTCTTCTTTCGTGAGCAACCGTGCTGTCCCGCGCACGGCGATCCGGTCGTCGCGGCGCCGCGGGTGCGGCGTGGACAGATCGACTTCGACGGAATGGCCTGTGCTGAATACGCGCTGCGCCGCCACCCACGCCCGGTCATCAACCAGCCGATTGCGGACGAGGCCGAGTTCTTCGGCTCGCGGGTTGAACAGGATGACGTCGTGGAAACGGTCCACCACGGCGATACCGCTTTCGGACGCTAAAACGATGAGGTCGAGGACCTGCGACATCGTCAGACCTGGTTCGTCTGCGACGCGCTGATCGTGACGGGTGGCCAGTTTGGGGACCACGACCGCACCGATCAGGTATCCGATGAACCCGACGGCGATGGCTATCGCTGCGGCTTGAACGACGCTCACTCGTCAAATCGTACGGACAGCGGCGGGGATGCAAACTCCGGGTCGCGGCGTTTTCCCTGCTGAAATGATGGATTCATCGGCGAGTCACTATTCGTTCACCTGCCGTATGTGCATGAAAACCTCACGGTGTGGATGCTCGTGACAGCTAGCTGCGTGCGGGCGTTTCGCTTCGACCCCACTGGCGGTGGAGGTCCGCGAACGCCCCGCCGGTAGCGAGCAGGGTGGTGGGGTCGCCGGTCTCGATGATGCGGCCGTCGTCGACCACCACAACGGTGTCGGCATCGAGAGCACTGGACAGTCGGTGCGCGATCATGATGGTTGTTCGATCCGCCCTCATTCGTTGTAGTGCGCGGCGCACGAGACGGTCAGCGTCGTCGTCGAGTCGGTTGGTGGCTTCGTCGAGAACGAGGATCGCTGGGTCACGCACCCAGACCCGGGCGATGGCGATGAGTTGGCGCTGTCCCGCTGAGAGCGTGAGGCCGCCTTCAGTGACTTCCGTGTCGAGTAGGTGCCCGAGGAGATCCCACGCACCCAGTTCACGCACCACGTCCTCGACCTGGGTGC
>JAAYXN010000431.1 GCA_012515885.1 Rhodococcus sp. (in: high G+C Gram-positive bacteria) | reverse complement strand
TCATGCACGGTGCAAGAAAAATCCGACCCGAGGTGCCGACAGGACGTGCCGGCTGGCTTGTCCTCCGCGAAATCCACTGACCGTGAAAATCCAAAAGTGGTGCAGCACAAGGCAAAACAGTTTCCACAATCGGCGCGAAGATCGCGACGTTGCAGAGGGGCCGGTGCGTCGGTCATCGCAAAACCTCCCGCTCGGCAAGATGCAGGATGACCAAGAACCGCGGATGCGGCATGAACATGTGTAGTGACGACATGGTGATGTGAGCTCCAAGTGAGGATTCCAGTGCAGGACGAGGATCGGGAACCCGATGTCGGGTTCCTCCTGAAGGCGCACGGAATCACCACCGCAGATACGCGGTGCGCACAATAGCCGTAAGGGGATTGGGTCACAGATTAGGTTGGTTGATGTCGCCAAACTACCAGCGGAGTCGCCCAGCCGCGAAACGTTGAGCGCAAAGCGCGGCGGGCAGCCCAAACGCGCTTCTTGCGAACGTTTCATGTTCACTTCCCACGAAATTTCCTGGGAAGTGAACATGAAACCTTCGCGAGAACGGTACTGCACCGCGTCGTCGCCCCTAGAACCGGCGAAAGGCACCCACAGCTTGCAAGCTGTGGGTGCCCTCGCGGTGAGAAACTAGCTGTAGTCGTAGAAGCCCTTGCCGGACTTGCGACCAAGGCGACCCGCCTCAACCATGCGGCGCAGCAAAGCTGGCGGCGCATAGTGCGGTTCAGCGAACTCGTCGTACAGCGACTGCGCAGCGTTGAGCGTGATATCCAAACCGACCGTGTCGATCAAGGTCAGCGGACCCATCGGGTAGCCAGCGCCACCCTTCATTGCCGCGTCAATGTCTTCCTTCGTCGCGTAACCCGACTCCAGCATGCGCACAGCAGAAGTCAGGTACGGGATGAGAAGAGCGTTGACGATGAAGCCAGCGCGGTCACCAGCGCGAACAGCCGTCTTACCGAGCGTGTCCTTGACGTAGTCGTAGACAGCGGTAGCAGCAGACTCTTCGGTGGTCAGCGCCGAAATGATCTCAACCAGCGGCATGATCGGCACCGGGTTGAAGAAGTGGACACCGACAACCTGGCCGGGACGGTTCGTTGCCTGCGCCATCTTGATGACCGGGATCGACGACGTGTTGGTCGCGAGGATAGCTTCCGGCTTCACGATCGCGTCGAGCTTGGCGAAGATGTCAGTCTTGATGGACTCGATCTCCGGTGCAGCCTCAATGACGAGGTCGCGGTCCGCGAGGTCCTCCATGTTCAAGGTGACCGACACGCGAGCGAGAGCAGCGTCAGCGTCTTCCTGACTGAGCTTGCCAGCCTTCACGCCACGAGCAATCGACTTCTCGATGCGCGCGGTCGCGGCGTCAGCGAACTCCTGCTTGGTCTCAACAATGATGACGTTGCTGCCAGCCTTGGCGCACACCTCGGCGATACCGGCACCCATGGTGCCGCCGCCGATAACTCCTACGTTCTTCACAACAGTCCTCACTTAAGCAGTGCGCGTGACATGACGACACGCTGAATCTGGTTGGTGCCCTCGTAGATCTGGGTGATCTTAGCGTCGCGCATCATGCGCTCCACGGGGAAGTCGGTGGTGTAGCCGGCGCCACCGAACAGCTGAACAGCGTCGGTGGTGACCTCCATGGCAACGTCGGAAGCGAAGCACTTGGACGCAGCGGAGATGAAGCCGAGGTTCTTCTCGCCACGCTCAGCACGGGCAGCGGAGGTGTAGACCATCAGGCGGGCAGCTTCAACCTTCATCGCCATGTCAGCGAGCATGAACTGGACGGCCTGGAAGTCGCTGATCGACTTGCCGAACTGCTTGCGGTCCTTGGTGTAGGCGATGGCCGCGTCGAGTGCGCCCTGGGCGAGGCCGACAGCCTGCGCGCCGATGGTGGGGCGGGTGTGGTCGAGGGTCTGCAGCGCGGTCTTGAAGCCGGTGCCGGGTTCGCCGATGATGCGGTCGCCGGGGACGCGGCAGTTCTCGAAGTACAGCTCAGCGGTGGGTGAACCCTTGATGCCCAGCTTGTGCTCGAGCGGGCCGACGGTGAAGCCCGGGTCATCCTTGTGGACGACGAACGAGGAGATGCCGTTGGCGCCCTTGTCGGGGTCGGTGACGGCCATGACGGTGTACCACGTGGACTTGCCGCCGTTGGTGATCCAGCACTTGGAGCCGTTGATGATCCAGTCGTCGCCGTCCTGCTTGGCGCGGGTACGCATCGCGGCGGCGTCCGAGCCGGCTTCGCGCTCAGAGAGTGCGTAGGAAGCCATGGCTTCGCCTGCGGCGAGGGTGGGGAGAACCTGCTGCTTGAGTTCTTCGGAGCCGTTGAGGATCAGGCCCATGGTGCCGAGCTTGTTGACGGCCGGGATCAGCGAGGACGAGCCACAGACGCGGGCAACCTCTTCGATGACGATGCAGGTGGCGACCGAGTCGGCGCCCTGTCCACCGTATTCTTCGGGAACGTGCACAGCGTTGAAGCCGGAATTGACCAGCGCGGTTAGCGCTTCTTCTGGGAAGCGGGCGTTACCGTCGACGTCTTTCGCGTACGGGGCGATTTCCTTCTCGGACAGTGCGCGGATTGCGGCGCGCAGCTCTTCGTGTTCTTCGTTGAGTGAGAACAGGTCGAAGTCCGGGTTCCCGGCCATGAATGCTCCTAGGTGTTTACGACGTACGGCAACAAGTGGGGCACTCGGTGCCAGGGTTGACGCGGCCGGTAAACCTGCATTTGGGCATGGTGTGGCCACTTCTGGTCAGTCAACCAGGGCACTGAGTGCCAGTCAAGCGGGTCAGTAAAGTCGCAGTCAACTGTTCATCGCGGCGTTATCGCCTAGTCGGTGGCCTTGGGGTGACCACAGCTAGCCAGCCGTATCCACAAGGTGTGTCGTTCGGAATCGACGACGTACCAGATGCGGCCATTGCCGGTGACTTCAAACTGCCACTGCTCCATTTCGATCCCGCGGTGTACGGCAGTAGCGAGTCGGCCTTTTAGCTGGTGATGCCGCGAGGTTGGCGCCAGGTCGGCGCTTCGTCCGCGTAGTTCATGCCACGCGTTGAGGGTGTTGGACGGGGCCTGTTGGCAGAGGTCGTCCCATCCCCGCGCCGCTTCGTTGCTGGCAAAGCGCAGGTCCCACTCGATGTTGGGCATGGGTGGTGGCGCCACCCGGTCGCCTCTCTTAGGGCTCATATGCAGTTCTCATTCGGCCTGCGGCGCCGGAGTGGGCCCGAAGTCACCGTCTGAGTCGGCGGACAATATCGCCGCTAGTTCGGGGTCGGCGAGCACTTCTGCGGTATGTCGCCAAGCGTCAATGAGGTGGACCACTGGAGCAGGGTTGTCTAGAGATTCGGCCGCGCGCATGGTCTCAACCAGTTCGCCAATAAATGTGTGGAGTTCTTCCTCGGAGAGGAAAGCAACCCAAGGGAATACTTCGCGAACGACATCGGCCACATTGACCCGCGAGTGTGGATCGAGACGAATTAGTGCCACGAACATGCGCGTTGCCAGCGACGCTGCGGCTTGTTGTTGCGCCGCGCGAGCTGCGGTGGTGAGCACCAGATCATCGGCGCCCCGTCGGCGCACGAGCAGCGATTGC
>JAAYXN010000430.1 GCA_012515885.1 Rhodococcus sp. (in: high G+C Gram-positive bacteria) | reverse complement strand
TCCAATGTCCCGGGCCGCATCCGGCATCGATGATACGGCCACTAATCTGTTCAGCCCATCGTTCTATGTGGCTCCGATCAAGCTCATGCATGTCATCGATTGTCCCAAGAATAGCCGTGTACTCGGCTGCCCGCGCGGCGTAGGCCTGTTGAACCTGAGAGTCAAGGGGTCGCAGGTTCAAATCCTGTCAGCCCGACGTTTGCCCAGGTGAGAGAAGGTTTCCCACCTGGGCATTGTCGTATTCGGAGGTGGATGTCACCGCTAGAGTCACCGCTAGGAACGGATGAGGATCTGCCTCACCAGATGGTGAAGCAGGCCTTTCGTCACCTCACCGCGTAGGTGACGGCTGCCGCGGGCGCACGCGCCCTTGCCCCCGGCTGGCTGGTTGAGCTGGTTCGCGGGCAGTGCGACTTGCTCGGCTTCTACGACACCGACGAGGAGCGGCTCGGCGACGCCTGACCGCGTGAGCTACTCATCGGCGGTTCAGTGCCCGTTGCGGGTGAGCGCGCCCATGAGGAAGTCGCGCGCGTCGACGCCCAGCGACACGGCGAGGCGGTCAATGTTGTCCAGGCTGACGTTCTCGCCACGTTCCAGCCGACCGAGGTATTGGACGCTCACATCGAGCCTTTCGGCCATGGCCTCCTGCGACAGGCCGAGTGAACGGCGGTACGCGCGCAGGTGTGCACCGAACTGCTGCTTGAAAGGTGATGAAGTTGCGGGCACAACTACTAACTGCACCGGGGAAAGTGCTGGTAAACCGGCTCATCGCATTTGAGGGTGTAGGAGGGGTCTGAAGCCTCCTGCTTCGAGGAGACTTCGGGCGATGTAGTGGGCGAGGTTGCGGAACCCGAGGGCGGAGCCGCGGAGGTGTTCGAGCCGGCCGTTGATCGCCTCGGTCGGACCGTTGCTGGTGCCGGGCCGGTCGAAGAAGGCCAGCACGTCAGCTGCGCGTTTCGTCAGCGTTCGGCCGAGCTTGACCAGCTCGGGCAAGGCGTCAGGTACCTTCTTGCTCAGCGCGGTGATGAGCTTATCCATCATCGCTTTGGCCTTCGCCCGGTCGGGTTCTCTGTAAGCGGCGACCATCGCCTGGTAGATCTCCCATGTCGCCTCGACCGCGACGTGCTTCTCGCGCTCGAACAGCGCGCTGAGACGCTCGCATTGGCGGTCGGTCAGCAGCTTGGTCCCGGTGTGGAGGGTGCGGCGAGTCTTGTAGAGCGGATCGTCCTTGCGGCCCCTGCGCTTGTGGAGCTGCTGCTGAACACGTCGCCGGCAGTCATCCAGAGCGTCCCCGGCCAGGCGGACGACGTGGAAGGGATCCATGACCGCGACCGCGTCTGGCAGAGCCTCGCCGGTCGCGGTCTTGAAGCCGGTGAAACCGTCCATCGCCACCACCTCGATGCGCTCCTTCCATGCCTCGGGGCGGGCGTCGAGCCAGGCCTTGAACGCCGCCTTGGAGCGGCCCGGGATCATGTCCAGCAGCCTCGCCGGGCCGGTCTTGTCCCTGGCTGGGGTGAGGTCGATGATCACGGTGACGTACTTGTCGCCGCGCCGGGTATGGCGCCAGACATGCTCGTCGACCCCGAGCACGCGGACGGCGTCGAAGCGGGCCGGGTCATCGATCAGCAGCCGCTGGCCCTCAGCCAGGACGGCGTCGTTGGCGGTGTGCCAGGCAACCCCGAGTCCGGCGGCGATCCTTGCGATCGTGAGGTGATCGATGACCAGAGCTTCCAGTGCCCACCGCATTCCACCGCGGGAGAGTTTCGCCCGCTCAGCCGCTGCAGCGGTGGTGTCCTCGCGCCAGCGGTTCCCGCAGTGATCACACCGGTACCGTCGGATCCGCACCAGCAGCGTCGTGGGGCGGTGGCCGAACGGCTGGTGAGCGAGACGACGAGCGATCGTGCCCCGCGAGGTCGACCTCGCTCCGCAGGCGCGGCACCACGGATCCTCCTCAGCGAGCCGGCACTCGAGTACCGCCCGTCCGGCCGAGAGGCGTTGACCGACAGCGACCAAACCGAGTTCGTCCAGACGCGCAAAGGTCGTCAGATCAGGGCTGTCGAAGGTAGCGTTGGGCACGTCGAGGTCTTCCTGATGGCGAGCGTCAGAACTTCCATCATCGGGAGACCTCGACACCTATCCTGGCACCGACGCGCCCAAACCACGACCCGCAGCTACCCCCTCAACTGCAAAGAGCCGCTCATCCAGCGACTCCGATAGAACTGGTGGTGTTTCCGAACCGGCAAGTGTAAGGTTGCCGACATGGAAAGACGTGAGCAAGTGGGACCAATCAACCGCGATGACGCACAGTCTCAGCTGGAATCGTTGGCGGCTGATCGTGCGGCGGCGGGCGCTCGTGCTGCAGCGCCGTGGTGGTTGATCATGTTGCATGGGGCGAGCATCGCGGGGTTCGCCCTGTCGTTCGGTCTCGGTGACGGACAGGCGGTCGGTTTCGGGGTGAGTGCTCTTGTGTTTGTGGGGCTCGGCGTGATTCGTCCGTGGGTGACCCGCACGCACGCGGAACCATGGTCGAGGTCTAAGCGTGCGGTCGCTCCAGGTGTGATTCAGTTGCTGCTTGCGGTCATCATCATCGCGGTCGGGGTGATTGCCTACGATCAGTTCGGTATCGAGTGGGCGTTGTGGCCCACGGCACTTCTTGCCGGCGGCACAACGGTGCTGTTTGGGATGCAGATGGAGCGAGCCCTTACGCGCGACGTTGCTGAGGGGGCTTGATGGTGTCAGGCACCGTTTCTCGCTTCGATGAAACCATCCATGGTGTTGTGCGGCTCCGCATCTGCGGAATGCTCGCGCGTCTGGGCGCCACTGACTTCGCGGTCATTCGTGATGCCCTCGAGGTGAGCGATCCGACCCTCAGTAAGCACCTGAAGCAGTTGGAGCAGGTCGGCTATCTCCGCCTCCATAAAGGGCTCACGCTCGGTGGACGCACCAAGACGTGGGCCGAGATGACTGATGCCGGACTGGTCGCGTTCAAGGGGCACGTTACCTTCCTGCGCGAGGTCACGGGCGAATAGGAGTTCCGCGTGCTTCCGCCGCCACACAACGCCTGCTCTGCTCTCGTTAGGTAGACGCTTTATCGGGCTCTTCGCAGCTACCCCCTCAACTGCGAAGAGCC
>JAAYXN010000429.1 GCA_012515885.1 Rhodococcus sp. (in: high G+C Gram-positive bacteria) | reverse complement strand
CCCAGGCCTGCCGGTCTTCGATATATGTGGCGCGGACGACCTCGGTGTCAAAGATGACGCGGTCGACGATGGCGTGCTCGTCCACGATTCCCTGCAGGTAGTCAAGAATCTCTTCACGTTTGGCGAAGTAATGCGACCAGTTCGGCTTGAGCGCAAAGGAATACGAGTACAGGTGGCTCGGCGTGTCGGCACCGCATCCGGGATAGACGTTCTCAAGCCACGTTCCCCCGATAGCCGAGTTTTTCTCCAGGATCGTGTACGGAATCCCCGCCGCCTTGAGCGCCACTGCCGCACTGATACCCGATACCCCACAGCCAATGATGAGCACGTGGAAGTCTTCAGGGGCCTCTTGCTGGGCCGCGGTCGGTATCTGGCGCGTCCACAGCCCGAACTCCTCGGCCAGCAGTGGGCCATAGTCGGGCGGGATCTCCTCGGCCAGCGCGATCGCGAGCATCTCTGTGATCTGCTGTGGAGTCAGCGGTTCGGGTGAGAGCCTGCCCGCCCGATAATCCATGACCGCCTGGTACGCCGCATCGCGAACCTCGCGCTGCAGCGCTTCGTCCAGACCGCCGTCATCGTGATCGCCTGGCCCGTGCGCACGTGTCGGTCGATACGGCTCGGCCAGCCACCGAACATTACCGGTCAGCTGGCGTAACACGGTGAGCAGTATCGGAATATTCGCGCATTTCAATGCGCTACGAAGATCTCGTGAGCTCCGGCCGCTGTCGCGGTCTCGTGTCAAAGTCATCGCCATTCCTCGAATAGTCGTCGGTTGCTACACAGTTGGGATTGCAGATCGTCACTTAATTGCCAGTGGGTTGACAGGTGCGTTGACCGCGCCGGTGATTGGCAACGGCTGAGCGACAAACAGGAATTCAAACCTGCGGTCCTGCGCACAGTCGACGGCCAGGTCCTCGAGGTCGAACATCTCACCGATCGTGATTCCGCACCGCGACAGCAGGATCTGATGCAACGGTGCGACCGTGTCCGACGTTTCATACGGCAACACCTCAAATCCCCAGGTGTCGGATGCGACAGCAGCGACATCGCGCTCGGCGAACCACGCGGCGCTTTTCACACTCATTCCCGGTTGTGGACCCTTGCCGGCGTAATCGCCCCAATCTCCGCGTTCACGCACCTGCGCCAACGCGCCGGTACGAATAAGAACGACGTCACCGGGTGCGACTTCGACGCCGCACGATGCACAGCACGTGTCGAGATGTTCACTGGTGATCGCCTCGCCCGGCTCCAGCCATGCACGGTCGAACATACGCGGGATATCAAGCAGCACACCGCGTGACACCACCCGCTCCCGAAGGACCGAAACCGAGTTGCGGCGTGCGCCAGCGCGAGCGGTGACCATTTCGCATCCGACGTTGTTGTACGTCGTACCTTCGCTGAACACGTGTGTGAAACCGTCCCATTGCGTCGAACAGGACAGGTTCATCACGATCCAGTCGTCGGCTAAGCCCGGTGTGTGCAACGACTCGGAAGCCAGCAGGTCACTGCCCGTCAACGTCAGGAAGTGTTGTGGCGCAGGACGGCCGGGTGGCCCATCGGGCCCATCGGATCCGAACGGTAGGGCGAGGCTGAAGACCTTGCCCCGGGCCACGGTCGCTGTCGCCGCGTGAACCTTCTCGGGTGTGACCAGGTTCCACGTTCCCAGCTCGTCTTCGTCGCCCCAGCGCCCGGTGTTGGAGAGGCGGGCGCCCTCGGCGATGACCCAGGCTCGGTCGAGGCTGCCTGCGGGGTCGCGCAGCAGCGCGTG
>JAAYXN010000428.1 GCA_012515885.1 Rhodococcus sp. (in: high G+C Gram-positive bacteria) | reverse complement strand
TGCCGGTCTGCTCGCCTCCGACTACGTCTCTCCCGGCATCGACCAGCTCTTCATCGGCCGCGCCGGGGTCTTCACCGACGTCGCCGCCCGCCAAGCCTTTGCGTCCTGCGTGCCGCGCCAAGAACTGTTCGACACCTTCGGGGCGAGCAACAGCAACTCGGGAAACACCTCGGGAAACTCTGCGCCCGGCGTTGTTGACGCACGCTTCGTCACCACCGACGAACTGATCTACGAATCCGTGGCAGCCGTCGCCGGGGGACGATTCCGTCAACCCGATCTCGCCGCTGCCGCAGCCGCAGGGCCCCTGACCGTGCGCATCGGCTACCTCACCCCCGACGACCGGCGCAGCGCCATGGTCAGGGCCATCACTCAAGCCTGCGCGCCCGCAGGCATCACTATCGAAGACGCTGGCGCAGACGACTTCGCAGTATCGAGCCTGCACGCTGGCAACGTGGACGCCGTCCTCACCGGAACCGCGGGAGCCAACGGTTCCTCCGGGGCCACCGAACGCACCGGCGCCATGTTCGCGATGCGCGGCGGTGAAGGTTCTAACCTCGGCGATTTCGCGTCGGGACGCGTCGACGAGATCGTCGACACCCTCGCCGTCGACGCCGCCCCCGCCACCGTGCTCCGCCTGGCCTCAGAAGCTGAAGAAATCATGTGGCGACACGTACCGACCCTGCCGCTGTTCCACCAGCCCCGCACCATCGCCGTCGCCGACGGCATGAGCGCCGTCGAACCCAACGCGGCGCGCACAGGTACCGGATGGAACATGGACAGGTGGGTGTTTCGCCGATGAATGATGGGGCACCGAATGATGGGGCGACGAGGGACGGGGCGATGAGTGACGCGCGCGACTACATCCAGCGGCGCACCCGGTGGGTCGACGATTTCCCGAAGGAGGGAATCCGCTTCGCGGACCTGACCCCGGTGTTCGCGGACGCGGACGGGCTGGCCGCGGTTACCGAAGCGATCGCGACCTGCGTCGACACACACAACCTCGGTGTGATCGACACTGTTGCCGCGGTCGACGCTCGGGGTTTCCTGCTGGGCGGCGCCGCCGCACGCCAACTGGGCGCCGGGGTACTTGCCGTCCGCAAAGCGGGCAAGCTGCCGCCGCCCGTCCACACCGAGCAATACGCCCTCGAATACGGACACGCGGCGCTGGAAATCCCAGCTGAAGGCGTCGACCTGCGGGGGCACCGAGTGCTCATCGTCGATGACGTCCTCGCGACAGGCGGCACCCTCATGGCCACCGCCCGGCTCGTTGAAGCTGCAGGTGGAATCGTCGCCGGTATCGCCGTGGTGCTCGAACTCGCCGGGCTCGGTGGCCGCGAAACGCTCAGCAACTATCCGCTGACGGTTCTGGACACCGTCTAGGTTGTGCAGGCTGCCGCGCCGCACTGCTGAGACCACTACCTGCAGTGGGGACTAGGCTAGAGCGTGGCTATTAGGCAGCGTGATTATGGGCAGGAGGTGACGGTATGACTTCGAGTACAGGCCATCCAGGCAACTCCGAGCACGCCGCAGCGACCAAGGAACAAGAACCTGGCCAGGCGCTCACCCAGAATTCCGGATCCGGCGCCGCAGCGCCCACTCCCGCACCGGCGCCCGTCTCTACGTCGGCGTCGCGGCGCGTGCGGGCACGCCTTGCCCGCCGCATCACCGGCGTCCGTAGCGCCCCCATTCGTCCGGTGCTTGAGCCGCTTGTCAGCCTGCACCGCGAGCTGTACCCCAAAGCGGATTTGGCGCTGCTCCAGCGCGCTTACGACGTTGCGGAAGACCGCCACTCAAGTCAGCGGCGCAAGTCCGGTGACCCATACATCACGCACCCGCTTGCGGTTGCAAGCATCCTCGCTGAACTGGGCATGGACACCACCACGCTCGTGGCGGCGCTGCTGCACGACACTGTCGAAGACACCGGGTACTCGCTGGAGCAACTCACCGCAGAATTCGGTGACGAAGTAGCCCACCTCGTCGACGGCGTCACCAAGCTCGACAAGGTCGTCCTCGGCAGCGCCGCTGAAGGCGAAACGATCCGCAAAATGATTATCGCGATGGCCCGCGACCCCCGGGTGCTGGTCATCAAAGTCGCGGACCGTCTCCACAACATGCGCACCATGCGTTTCCTGCCGCCCGAGAAACAGGCCCGCAAAGCCCGCGAAACCCTCGAAGTCATTGCGCCCCTGGCACATCGACTGGGTATGGCCACAGTCAAATGGGAACTTGAGGATCTGTCGTTCGCGATCCTGCACCCCAAAAAATACGACGAGATCGTGCGCCTCGTCGCAGACCGAGCACCCTCACGCGACACCTACCTCGCCAAGGTGCGCGCCCAAATCAACAGCAACCTCGCGGCGTCACGCATCAACGCCGTCGTCGAAGGCCGCCCCAAGCACTACTGGTCGATCTACCAAAAGATGATCGTCAAAGGCCGCGACTTCGACGACATCCATGACCTCGTCGGCATGCGCATCCTGTGCGACGAAGTACGCGACTGTTACGCCGCGGTGGGCGTCGTCCACTCCCTGTGGCAGCCCATGGCCGGACGCTTCAAGGACTACATCGCACAGCCGCGTTACGGCGTCTACCAGTCGCTACACACCACGGTCGTCGGTCCAGAAGGTAAACCGCTTGAGGTGCAGATCCGCACCCACGACATGCACCGCACCGCAGAATTCGGAATCGCCGCGCACTGGCGGTACAAGGAACTGCGCGGCAAGAACGGGCCGAAAGACCTCGCTGAAGTCGACGATATGGCGTGGATGCGTCAACTCCTCGATTGGCAGCGTGAAGCCGCCGACCCGGGTGAATTTCTGGAATCGCTGCGCTTTGACCTGGCTGCGAAAGAAATCTTCGTCTTCACCCCGAAGGGTGATGTCGTCACCCTTCCCGCCGGATCAACCCCGGTCGACTTCGCCTACGCCGTGCACACCGAAGTCGGTCACCGCTGTATCGGAGCCCGCGTCAACGGCCGACTCGTCGCCCTAGAGCGGACGCTCGAAAACGGTGAAGTCATCGAGGTCTTCACCTCCAAGGCAGCCAACGCCGGACCAAGCCGGGACTGGCAGACCTTCGTCGTGTCGCCGCGAGCAAAAACAAAGATCCGCCAATGGTTCGCCAAGGAACGCCGCGAAGAAGCACTCGAAGCCGGTAAAGATGCGATCGCACGCGAAGTGCGCCGCGTAGGACTGCCTCTGCAGCGGCTTATGAACGCCGAATCCATGACCTCGGTGGCGCACGAACTGCACTACACCGACGTCTCCACCCTCTACACCGCCGTCGGTGAAAACCAGGTGTCCGCGCACCACGTGGTGCAGCGCCTCGTCGCCCACTTCGGCGGTGTCGGCGACGTCGAAGAAGAACTGGCCGAACGCTCCACGCCGTCAACCGTCCCGATGCGTTCGTCGCGTTCGGCAGGCGATGTGGGCGTCCTTATCCCCGGCGCGCCCGGCACCGTCGCCAAGCTCGCTAAATGCTGCACCCCGGTGCCCGGCGACGAGATCCTCGGCTTCGTGACCCGTCAGGGCGCGGTCAGCGTGCACCGCACGGACTGCACCAACGCGGAATCACTACAGACACAATCTGAGCGCATCATCGAGGTCGAGTGGTCGCCGTCGCCGTCGTCACTGTTCTTGGTAGCCATACAGATTGAGGCGCTGGATCGGCACCGGTTGCTCTCTGACGTGACCAAGGCGCTCGCGGACGAGAAGGTCAACATCCTGTCCGCGTCGGTGACCACGTCCGGTGACCGGGTTGCAATCAGCAAGTTCACGTTCGAAATGGGTGACCCAAAACATCTCGGTCACGTCCTTGGCGTCGTCCGCAATGTGGAAGGCGTGTACGACGTGTACCGCGTGACGTCGGCAGCCTGACGATCCGGCCGGGCGTCCCAGAATATCGAAAAGGCGCTGCCCCCAATCAGATTGGGGGCAGCGCCTTTCTGTTAGCTCAGGCTGGTGTGAGCTACTTGACCGTCACGGTCTCCAGCGAAATCGACTTCGCGGGGGTTCCGCCACCGGCACCCATCGAACCGTCGTCACCATAGACAGCGATGGATTCGAGAGTCTCGATTCCGGCGTCATCCATCGTGCCGAAGACCGTGTACTGCGGAGGCAGCACGGTGTCCGCGAACACCAGGAAGAACTGGCTGCCATTAGTGCCGGGACGGCCCGAGTTGGCCATCGCGATGGTGCCGCGCGGGTAGACGGCAGGCTCGGACCACTGTGCGGGATCCACTGCGGTCTGCGGGTATTCGGTGTCGAAGCCATAGCCGGGACCACCAGTGCCGGTGGCCGTCGGGTCACCACACTGCACGATTTGCATACCGGTCATGTACACCAGGCGGTGGCATTCGGTGTCGTTGAAGTAGCCCTGCTCAGCGAGGCTGACGAAGCTGTTGACCGTGCACGGCGCGGCCTGACGGTTCAGTTCAAGACCGATCGGTCCCGACGTCGTCGTCACATCGACCGTCACGGTGCCTTCAGCGGACACATCAGTGGTCTCGGGGGCTTCGACCGGACGCGCCGGGGGCGTGGCTGCGGGGTAGGTGCAGTCAACCGTTGCCGGGCCCGACGGGATAGCAGGCAGATCCGCGTACGCGGACATGTCCATCGGTGCCGGAGCCTCAACCGTGGTGAGTTCAGTGGACGTCGACGCGGACGCCGATCCGGCCGTCGCGGTCGCGTCGTCGCCAGCCTCGTCGTTAGAACACGCGCCAAGCGCCAGGATCAGCGCTGCAGCGCCAGCAATCAGGGGAGTGCGTTTCATAATGGTTCGTTCATTTCCGTTCGTTAGTGCGGTTTCGTTAAGCGTCATCAGGACGCGGTCACGCTGCGGATCTCGACAGGAAGGTTAGGTGCGCCGTCATTACCGGCTGGGTCGTCGTTGCCGCCACGGCCAATGGTTTCCAGCGTCTCTAGGCCGCCGTCATCGATCGTGCCGAACACGGTGTACGCCGGAGGCAACGCGGAATCACGGAGCAACATGAAGAACTGGCTACCGTTGGTGCCCGGACCCGCATTGGCCATCGCAATGGTGCCCCGCGGGTAAATCACCGGCGACTGAGCCTCCATGCTCATCGGATCAAACTGGTCGACCGGGAACTCGTCATTGAATTGGTACCCCGGTCCACCATTGCCGATCCCGTTGGGATCGCCGCACTGGAGGACGCGAATAGATCCGCCCAACACCAGGCGATGACAAGGAGTGTTGTCGTAGTAGCCCTGTGACGCCAGCGATTCGAAGCTGTTGGCCGTGCACGGAGCCTTCTCGCGGTCCAGGGTCAGGCCGATATTGCCCTCAGACGTCTCCATCGTGAGGTTGATGGCCCCGGCAGTGGTATTGACCTCCGCTGACGGCGGTTGCACCTCCCGCGAAGCCTCGCCACCGGGAACATATTCGCAGTTGACGATCTCGGGGAGAGGTTCGCTGCGCTCCTGCGGCATCGCAACCGCACCCGCAAGATAAACATCAGTGACGTCAACAGGTGTGGCCTGCGTCGATGCCTCGTCGTCACCGCCGGTCAACCACACAATCAGCGCAATCACCACAACCACTGCCACAACACCGACGATCGAACCACCGATCGTTAACTGTTTGCGGCGCCGAGCGGCGACTGCACGCCGCTCCAGTTGGCGTTCGAGCTTCCTCTTCGCTGCTTCCCGGCGTTGCTCATTACTCGGCACTGCGAGCGATCCTCCCGTGTCAGTCTTCATAGGCGATTCATAAGCGTCTATAGATTGCCGCGTCGTCGTTTGTAGTCCTGTCACTATTTCCACCGCTTTTATCGCCGCGGCTTCGGCGCGGATATAGTGTGGCGCCATCAAACCTCAGGGACGCACAGGTGGACTAGCTGTCAGTGTGCCAGCCGCGGCCCCCGAAGTTGTCGCTGACAGGCAGCATAGGCTCTCAGCGGCACGTGGGACTATTACCGCTGGCTACGCGTCGAGTTGGCGCGCCGCCTTGTCACCCGCAATACCCGATCGATGAGGGGGAAACCTACAGTGTTTGTTACTGGATTTCCGGCTGGAATGTTCCAGACGAACTGCTACGTACTGGCACATGAAGGCGCCAGTGAATGCGTCGTCGTCGACCCAGGTCAAGACGCGTTTGGTCCACTCTCTGGGTTTTTGGCCAAGTCCGGGCTCACCCCCTCAGCAGTGCTCCTGACACATGGACACCTCGACCACGTCTGGAACGCCCGCCAGGTGTGCGAAGAGTACGGCGTACCCGCCTACATCCACCCCGAAGACCGCTACATGCTGACCGAGCCGGGTCGCGCGATTGGTCCCACTCTTCAACCATTTATCGAAGGTTTGGAGTTCGTCGAACCCGACGAGGTCATTGACCTCGTGGACGGCGACAAGATCGTGCACGCCGGTATCGAATTCCTCGTCGATCACACCCCCGGACACACCCCCGGGTCGGTGGTGCTGCGCACCCAGGCCGACACCGACGAGGGCCTTGTGCCGTTGGCGCTGACCGGCGACACCCTCTTCCAAGGCTCTATCGGCCGCACCGACCTGCCCGGCGGCAACCACCAGCAGCTGCTCGACTCCCTCGAAGCGAAGGTGCTCATCCTCCCCGATGACACCGTCGTTTTGCCTGGACACGGCCCAGGAACCACCATCGGTGAGGAGCGACGTACCAACCCGTTCGTCGCGGGCAAGGCAGGGTGAGGAACACTTAGAGGCGTGAGCAAAGCAAGTACCTTCTCCGGTCCCAAAGGCGTCCCCGACTACATTCCGCCGGTATCGGCCGAATTCGTTGCGGTACGTGACGGCCTGGTGCGCGCCGCCCGCCTCGCCGGGTACGGGCACATCGAGTTGCCGATCTTTGAAGACACGGGGCTCTTTGCCCGCGGCGTTGGTGAGTCCACCGACGTCGTGAGCAAGGAAATGTACACGTTTGACGACCGCGGCGGCCGCACGGTGACGCTGCGCCCAGAGGGCACCGCCGGCGTTATGCGTTCAGTCATCGAGCACGGACTCGATCGCGGGCAACTGCCCGTCAAGCTCTGCTACAACGGGCCCTTCTTCCGTTACGAGCGTCCCCAGGCCGGTCGCTACCGCCAGCTGCAGCAGGTCG
>JAAYXN010000427.1 GCA_012515885.1 Rhodococcus sp. (in: high G+C Gram-positive bacteria) | reverse complement strand
TGCTGGTATCCATCACGACACTTGCGGTGTTCTTGGTATCCGCGGGGGAGGGCTTTGGGGGCCTGGCGGTGCTAGCTGGCGTTGTCTGTTTGGGGTCACTTGTTGCCGCGGTCGTCCTGCTGGGAGTCACGCGTCAACACGATCACCGAGTTAACCGGCGAACGCCGAGCATCTTTTAGCTATCGAGCTCAAGCGAGTGCGGCCGGGAATCGAAGATCTCGCGGGAACCCTTGACGGAGGCGATACCGGTGATGCCGCCCCACGTCATCATCGTGAGATAGCCGATCATCTCTTCTTTGGATATCGACTGGTTAGAGATCCACCAGTGGGTGGCCAACTGCACCGAGCCCACAATGCCGTAGGACCAGGGGACCGCGCCCCCCACTTCCATGTCGAGTTCGCTCAGCTTTTCTGTAAGCACCGCGCCGAGGACCTCGGCAATCATGCGCTCAGAACTAGCAACGACATCGAGTGAGCCGTGGCCGTTGTTGGCCATCACGTACAGGTAGATCTCGGGGTCCGAGGCCACCGTTTCGACGTAGGCGGCGACGGTGGCTTTCGTGAGTTCAAACTCGTCGAGGCTGCCGCTGATGGCCGTGTAGATGCGCGGCGCCAAGATGGTCTCGACGTAGCGCACCATGGTGGCGTTGATGAGGTCGTTTTTGTCGTTGAAGTAGCGGTAGAGCACCGTTTTCGACACGCCAATTTCGGACGCGATCTCGTCCATGCCGATGTCGCGTCCGCGGGCGCGGATAGCGGAGATCGTGCTGTCAACCAGCTCTGCGCGACGGGCGATTTTGTGGTCGCGCCAGCGGCGCTTGCGGCCGTCGGGCTTGGGGCCGGACTTGCCTTTAGCTCCTGGCGCGTCTTCTGTCCCCGATGTCTCTGTCTCTGATGCCTCTGTTCCCGATGCGTCTTGCGTCTCCGCTAAATCGGCCGATGCGGTCTCGGACGAATCTGTATGTGAGGGATTGTGATCCTCAATGAGAGAAGATGCGCTGGTGGGAGCGGCATCGGTCTCGGCGACGGCAGGGTTCTTCGGCACTGGACTTCGTCCACTCCTCGCGGGTTACTCATAAGCACTACATAGCTAACTCACCTAGCTTAGTTGTTTTGAACGTGTGTTAACGGTTCTTGGCGGCGCCGGGCCATGTCAGTGCAGGTTCTTGTTACTGAGACGTATGGGGCAGGGTTTTTCCTGTGTGAGCACATAGTTTGCTGGCGTGGGTGGGCACAATGGCAGGTGTGGAGATGAACCTTGCAGTGTTCGATGACACAACTAAGCGCCGCGAGCTGCGCCGTATGAAGGCGGTTGCGACAGGCTTTTTGCTTGTTGCGACCGTTATTTACCTGTACTGCCGGTGGCAGGAATCTCGGGGTGCGGGCGAGTGGGTGGGCTATGTTCGCGCTGCGTCCGAGGCAGGCATGGTGGGTGCGCTCGCTGACTGGTTTGCCGTGACCGCACTGTTCCGTCGCCCGCTGGGCTTGCCGATACCGCATACGGCGATCATTAAACGCAAAAAAGACCAGTTGGGTGACGCTTTGAGCAACTTCGTGGGCCAGAACTTTCTGGCCCCGGAGGTGGTGGTCGGAAAGGTGGAGGCGGCGCATATCCCGGATCGGTTGGGCGCGTGGATGGCGCAACCGGCCAATGCGCAGCGTGTCGCTGCGGAGACATCGACGGTGCTGCGCGGCGTGGTGGAGGTGCTGCGCGATGAAGACGTCCAGCAGATCATCGACAACACCATCGTTCGACGGCTCGCCGAACCGCAGTGGGGTCCACCGCTTGGGCGCTTGCTGGCTGAAATGCTCAATGACAATAGGCAATTGCCGATCATTGATCTTCTTGCTGAACGCGCGCATCAATGGGCGTTGGGGAGTCAAGACACTATCGATCGGGTGATTCGTCGAGATTCGCCGACGTGGTCGCCGAAATTTGTGGACCACATGTTGGGGGAGAAGATTCATCGTGAACTTGTCGAGTTCACGTGGAAGGTGCGGACCGACCCCAATCACGAAGTTCGCTTGGCGGCCAACAAGTTTCTGCATGAGTTTGCCGAGGATCTTCAGCATGATCCGGTGACGATGGAGAAGGCTGAGAAGATCAAGTCCGAGATCATGAACCGGGACGAGGTTTCCAACCTGTCCGCGTCAACGTGGAAAGTCGCTAAGCGACTGATCCTCGATTCGGTCAATGATCCGCGAAGTACGTTGCGGACCAAGGTTGCTGAGAACGTTGAACAACTGGGACGCAGGCTGCGCGACGACGACGCGGTGCGCGCCAAGGTTGACCGGTGGTTAAGCGGCGGCACCCGATTCATTGCCGAGCATTACACGGGCGAGATCACGGCGGTCATTTCCGAGACGGTTGCGCGTTGGGATGCGGAGGAGGCGAGCCGCAAGATTGAGCTGCAAGTGGGGCGGGATCTGCAGTTCATTCGGATCAACGGCACTGTTGTTGGCGCACTGGCGGGATTGACGATCTACACCGTCTCTGGCTGGATTTTCGGGTAACGCAGCAGATAGAGGGCTATTTACGTACCGATCGCACGTGCATGTGCGCAGGCGCTAACATAGTGCTTGCAATTGCTAGCACTAGCCTCTAGGGTTGAAATTGCCCACAGAAAGTGAGGTAAGGGTGGACAGCGGCGAACGGGATTCATCGGGCGTCAGTGACACCGCGGCGCGTGTGGTCACTTCGGCGGCCCACGACATCGGCGGTTTCATTCGCGCACAACGTGAATCGGCGCAAGTATCGCTTCGCCAACTGGCTCAGCTCGCTGGAGTCAGCAACCCCTACCTCAGCCAGATTGAACGCGGGTTACGCAAGCCCTCTGCGGAGGTCCTTGCACAGATAGCTAAGGGCCTTCGAGTGTCCTCGGAAGTCCTGTACGTCCAGGCAGGTTATCTCGAACAGCGGGAACACAGCCCGCTGCGAGACGCGCTACTCGCTGACACCTCCGTCACTGAGCGGCAGAAGCAAGTCCTGCTCGAGATCTACGAGTCGTTCCGTCGAGAGAACGACGCGGAAGTAACCAGTGCCCAAACGCCGAGTGCCCAGACGCAAAGTTCCCAGGCGCAAAGTGTTTCAGCACAGAGTGTTTCAGTAGCACGCAGCGATCTATCCACAACTGCTTCGCAGAATGACGACAGTCTTCGCGGGCAGCGTTCCGACGAGCAACGTACCGATGAGCGAGGCGGCACCCTCGCCGATCCCGAAGAGGAGAACACCAATGACTGAACCGAAGACAATCGACAGGGTGAAGACCTCGCTCTACGCGGCAGTAGGCGCAGGCGATGTTGTTGTGCAGGCCGTCGCTGACGTGGTTGCGTCAGTCCGCGAACGCGCCGAGAACACCCAGGGTGATGTGAGCGAGCAGATCGACTCTGCACGCGAGCGTTTCGCCGAGTTTTCTGACGAACTGTCCGAGAGCGTCGAAAGCCTGCGCGAGCGTCTGGCTGGCCTGCCCTCTGAGCTTCCTGAAGAACTCGCTGAACTGCGCGAAAAGTTCACTCCCGAAGAGCTGCGCCGCGTCGCCGAGGCATACCTGAAGGTTGCGTCGGACCTCTACACCTCGCTCGCTGAGCGTGGCGAAGAGACCGTTGAGCGTCTGCGCAAGCAGCCCGGTTTCGAAGAGGGCTTCGGCCGCGCAGAGTCCGCTTTCGGTGACGCCGTCGAACTCACCGAGGAAGCTCTCGGAACCGTTGCACGCCAGACCCGTTCGGTAGGCGAGCAGGCTGCAAAGCTCGCTGGCCTGGCAGCCGGCCGTATCTCTGACACCGCGAGCGGAGTGGGCAGCGCGGTCTCCAGCGCTGGCGACGACACCGCGCTGCGCGTCCTGGATCTGGGCGATCAGGCTGAGGAAGCTGCCGACGAGGCCGCTGACGCAGCAGATGAGGCCAAGAGCCGCGTCGCCGCTGCTAAGCCTGCTCCGGCTAAGAAGGCTCCGGTCAAGCGCGCGGCCGCAACCAAGCCGGCAGCTGCTGCTAAGCCTGCTCCGGCAAAGAAGACCACGGCCCGTAAGGCTCCGGCCAAGAAGGCATAAGTGTTACGCGCGGCCCTCGCGCGTACCGCTTAACCACGAGATACGGCTCCCGCACTGACAAGTGCGGGAGCCGTATCTGTGTCTGGATCGTACGATGGTCATGTGATTGCTGTGAATAACATTGTTCAGCTGATTCTGCTGTCGCTGTGGATTGTTGCGCTCGCAGCGGCGGTGTTCGCGTTTTTCCACGCGGTGCGTCAACGCCCCGATGCGTTTACCGCGGTAGACAAGCTCACCAAGCAAGCCTGGATGGGCATCTTGGGTGCGTCGATTGTTGCCCTACTGCTTGCCCAGTTCATTTTCTTGCTGGGCATCGTTGCTGTGGTTGCGGTCAGCGTTTACCTCGTTGATGTGCGTCCACGGGTGGACGAAGTGCAGCGCGGCCCGCGCTGGTAGCGGGCGGGACGGGGGCAGAGCGCGAAAGTCGTAGCAAGCTCTTCGCTGCGACGTAAGTACTTGATATCCTAAGTTACAGATAGATCCCCCGCGCACCCGTCGGGGTGATTACGCCTGACAGGGGTAGTAGATGAGCAGCAGTTTCCGTCGGCGCGCCACCATCGCGCTTGGCCTGG
>JAAYXN010000426.1 GCA_012515885.1 Rhodococcus sp. (in: high G+C Gram-positive bacteria) | reverse complement strand
GCACGCGCCGTACCTGCCCTATCAGTACCCGGCCGCCCCCTATCTGCCCCCGTATCCGTACCCGTATGCCCCGCGTGGCACGAATGGGTTCGCGATTGGCGCGTTCATCGCATCGACTGCCGGTTCGTTCGCTGCCTGCGGGCTCGGCGCGGTGGTCGGCATCATTTTGGGCATCGTCGCGCTACGTCAGATCAAGGAGAACCCGCAGGGCGGCAAGGGATTCGCTATCGCGGGTGTGGCGATCGGCGCGGTGGTGGTGTTGCTGATGGTGGTATTCGTCCCTGTCGCAATCTATGTAGATCGCTAGCGGAACACCCATGGCGCTCGGGGCAGTGTCACCGGATCAAAACGGGTAAGCAGAATCTGCGGGGTCACTTCTTCGTCTGCCTCTGCCAGCCCCAGCGAGTGCGCCAGCATGGTCAAAACCTGGGCGGGGCTGTAGCCCAGCGCCTTCTGATCGGACAGGGTGACCGCGCCATCGCGTTTCGCTAACCGCTTTCCGTCACTGTTCAACGCCAAGGGCACATGAGCGTATGTCGGCGGCGTGATACCCAGCAGCGTGGCCAGATAGGCCTGCCGCGGCGCCGAACTGAGCAGATCGTCGCCGCGCACCACCTGATCGACGTTCTGCGCATCGTCATCGACGACGACAGCAAGGTTGTAGGCCGCAATACCGTCCCCGCGCCGCAACACGACGTCGTCAACGATGCCCGTGTAGTGGCCGTGCAGCCCGTCATGGACGGTGAACTCGGTGATGTCGGCAGCGAGACGGATAGCGGGCTGTCGGCCCGTAGCGGCGCGCTCAGCGCGCTGTGCGGCGGTCAGGCGCCGACAGGTTCCTGGATATGCCCCATCTGGGGCGTGCGGGGCGGACGCGGCCTCAAGGATTTCCCGGCGCGTACAAAAGCACTCATAGGTCAGTCCGCGAGCAGTCAAGGTGTCAATCGCGTTGTCGTAGCGATCAGTGCGCGTCGACTGCCGGATGACGTCGCCGTCGAAGTCGATACCGAGCGCTGCAAGGTCCGCGAGTTGACGTTCTTCAGCGCCCGCACGCACTCGGTCGAGATCTTCCACCCGTAGGAAAAATCCTCGTCCGGTGGAGCGGGCAAACAACCATGCGAGAAGTGCCGTCCGCAGATTCCCGAGATGCAGATCGCCGGACGGGCTGGGCGCGTATCGACCCGCGCCGTCGGAGTGTGAGCGACCGGGTCCGTCGGAGTGTGAGCGACCGGGTCCGTCGGAGTGTGAGCGACCGGGTCCGTCGGCGACGGCGGTCAACTCGCCAGTTCGACGGCCGGGATATCGGTCTCAAGGTCCCACAGCGCCATCTGGACTTGGGCGTCGAGCGCGCGGACGAGGTATTCGGCGGGGTGGTCATCGGGCGAGCTGATCGCGGTCAGGGTCAGGCCCTCCGCGCACGACAGCAGCAGCGCAGCGCGGGTCTCTGCCTCGGGGACACCCGCATCAATGAGCACGGCGGAGACGAACGTGCGAACGGTGAACCGGGACTGATTGCGGATCGCAGCCAAGCTGGGGGTAGTCACTGATCGCACCGAGAACGCGGCGAGTACATGCGCTTCGCGGGTGCGTTCGTGATCGAGTGGCAGGAGCTGACCGAGCATGGCGACAAGCTGCTGATCGATATCGGCTTCGTCGACGGCGGCGATGCGCCGGTGCAGCCGGTCGACGATCGTCGTCAGCGCATACGCGAACATGTCGTCTTTGGTGGAGAAGTGATGTTGGACGGCGCCGATGGAAACGCCAGCTTTCTTCGCCACTTCCCGGACCGAGGTGTTGTCCAAACCGGTCGATGCGGCGACGTCGAAAAGTGCCGCAGCCAGGAGCTCAGGGCTCGTGGAGGAGTACCGACGTTCGCGCATGGACACAGACCTTACTG
>JAAYXN010000026.1 GCA_012515885.1 Rhodococcus sp. (in: high G+C Gram-positive bacteria) | reverse complement strand
TCGATTTCGATCATTCCGTACAGAGGCGTCAGGATCGCGACGCCGAGGCCCCACAGTGCCGTTTGTAGACGTGCGAGCCGTCCTGGCCCACGGAAAGCGGCCTCACGGTCCTTCTCGGTAGGTGTCCGTCCTACTGTTGCCCAGCGCAGGTCCCCGACGAGCCGCCTGGTACCGAGGGTGATGCCGACGAACAGTGCGAACAGGCAGTAGATCGGCACCGCAACGAAATTGAGAAGTGCAAACTCCGACGTCCACACCGATGGCCCCGGAACAACTAGAGCGATAAGTATCGCGACGATGAAGATGCCCAGCATGTTCGTGACGACGAGCGGAACTGTCAGAAGTATCTGGACGCGAATGCGTTGCACAGCGACAGCTTCGTCGGGGGAGCCGAGAAGCCAGGACCCCATCGGGGCGGCGGTTTGGCGTGGAAGCCTCATGGTTTATGGAGGGTAGTCGCCTCCATCGCCTAGGGTTACATCCGTGCGTCTTGTGATTGCTCGTTGCCAGGTCGACTACGCGGGTCGACTCACCGCCCACCTCCCGATGGCTGAGAGGGTGCTGATGGTCAAGGCTGATGGATCAGTGCTTGTCCATTCCGACGGTGGGTCTTATAAGCCGCTCAATTGGATGTCTCCGCCGTGCTGGTTGACCGAAGAAGACGGTAGTTGGACGGTGGAGAACAAGGCTGGCGAGAAGCTCATCATCACGATCGAGGAGATCTTGCATGAGCATGCCTACGACTTGGGCGTCGATCCGGGGCTGATTAAAGACGGCGTCGAAGCGCATTTGCAGGAGTTGCTTGCCGAACACGTGAGCACTCTTGGTGATGGCTGGACGCTTGTTCGGCGAGAGTTTCCGACGGCTATTGGCCCGGTCGATCTGATGTGTCGTGACGCTGACGGTTCATCGGTGGCGGTGGAGATTAAGCGTCGCGGCGAGATCGATGGCGTGGAGCAGTTGACGCGATATCTTGAGCTGCTCAATCGTGATCCGCTGCTTGCGCCGGTACGTGGGGTGTTTGCCGCCCAGCAGATCAAGCCGCAGGCCCGCACCCTCGCTGAAGACCGTGGGATTCGTTGTCTGACGCTGGATTATGACGCTCTGCGCGGTACTGACTCGACGGAGTTTCGACTCTTTTAGGGCGACGCCACAATTTATGTGTGACCCTGTGTGACATTCCCCTCACGATTTCGTTTTGGTGGAGGTGAACTCGGGCTGTAATCATGCACGTCATGATCGAAATTCGGGACATCCGGCCGGAAGACTACGAGAAGGTCGCTGATCTGACGGCGATCTCCTACGTCGGTGGCGGTTTTGTGGATGCGCTCAGCCCGTATGCGTCGCGGCTGCGTGATACCGCGTTCCGGGCGAAGAAGGCGCGGGTTCGCGTCGCGGAGCTGGGCGGCGAGGTGGTGGGCTCGGTGACGGTCGCCAACCACGATTCGACGTTCGCCGATGTCGCTCAAGATGGCGAAATCGAGATGCGGATGCTGGCTGTGACGCCAGAAGCACGTGGGACGGGCGTTGGCTCCGCGCTTGTGCGTGACGTGCTCGATATTGCCTACGATCAGGGCTCTCAGGCGGTCGTGATGTCTACGCACGAAAAAATGGTTGATGCGCGACGGATCTATGACCGCAACGGCTTCGTTCCGAGTCCGGAGCGCAATTGGGAGCCGGTGGCGGGCGTAGAGCTGACTGTCCTGGTCCGCGAGATCGCCTGAGCTAGCTGAGTACGGAACCCACGATTCCCGCGAGGTATCCCAACCGGGCAACCTCAGATGGCCGGAACTCTGGGCCACCCGGCCGACCTAGCATGAGTACCTGGCCGGATTGGCCCAGGGGCGCGGCGGCGAGCGTGGTGTCCATGTCCTGCCACACCTGCGGCACCCAGTCTGCGGTCGCGTCGAGTACGACAGCTTTGGTCAGGGGCATCCACGGCACATCGGATGCGTGGGTTTCCGGGGCGCCAGCACTTCCTACGACGCGGAAAGCGCCGCGGCTGCCGAGGGCAATCACGGTGGACCAGCCGACACGAAGAACTCGGGGAGCGCCGTCAACAAGTGTCTGGAGGCGATCGTCTGCGGACGCTGCGGCCACCTGGTCGATAAGTTCAAGTTCGCGGTGGGTGTCGAGGATCCCGGCGTAGGGGCGAATGGAGTCGACGCGTACCTCAGGGAGGTTCTCGGCAGCGGTAATGAGGGTGTCGGGAAGCGAACCAGGTTCGACGTCGACGACAAGATCGTCGATGGCGAAGCCGTCGCCGCGCTCGACGACGTCGAGGGACAAAATATCCGCGCCGACCGAGCCGAGCGCCACAGCGAGGGAACCTAAACTGCCCGGACGG
>JAAYXN010000425.1 GCA_012515885.1 Rhodococcus sp. (in: high G+C Gram-positive bacteria) | reverse complement strand
CAGAGTGGTGGTGCGACAGTTCGGTCAGGTACGCCAGGTCGCGGTGACCACCCGGGCGGGCAATCACGATGCGCGCGCCGACGCACAGCGGCACGAACAGCTCCCACACCGCGACGTCAAAGGTGAACGGTGTCTTATGAATAACCGCGTCGTGCGGACCCATATCGTGAGCCTGGCTCATCCAATACATCTGGTTGACGAGGCCGCGATGCGGAATCTGGACGCCCTTAGGCCGTCCCGTGGAGCCGGACGTGAAGATCATGTACGCCGTGTTAGACGGGTGCAGGCTGCCCAGCCGGTCAGCGTCGGCAATCGGTGACGTCGAGTACTCGCTGAGTGTGCCCTGGAACTCGATGTCGTCGAGTGCCACCACCGGGCACGGCAGGTGGGCAAAAAGACCGACATGATCGACCGAAGTCAGGACGCAGGTTGGCCGCGCTGTTTCCAGGACATAGTCGCGGCGATCCTGCGGATCAGTGGGCTCAATCGGCAGGTACGCGCCGCCAGCGGCCTGCACCGCGTGCATTGCGATCACCATCTCAAACGAGCGTTCCATCGCGATCGCCACCGGCGACTCTGGCCCCACTCCGACCGAGATGAGATGCCGGGCAAATTGATTGATGCGATGACCGAACTCCGCGTACGTCAACTGCTGGTCCTCGAACACCAGGGCAGGCGCATCCGGGGTACGGGCGATTTGGCTCTCGATAAGTTGCGGCGCTGTGGCGGGAAGGTAGTCCACCCACGTCGTCTGGTCGTGTTGTTCACGCCGTTCGCTGTCAGTCAGCAACTCGATATCGCCGATCGCGGCCTCAGGGTCAGCCACCACCGCGGCAACGAAACGCGCGAAGCGCTGGCCCAGGGTGCGGGCTCCCGCCGCGGTGAACAGGTCGCTCGCGTACTCGATCTTGCCGTCCAGACCTGCCGGTCGCCCGTCGTCATCATGATGCTGTGCGAGCGTAAATGTCAGGTCGAACTGTGCAGTATCGAGGTCAATATCGACCTGTTCCACCTGCAGAGACGGCAACTCTAGCCGCACCGGAGCGAAGTTTTGGAACGAGAGCATCACCTGGAAGATCGGGCTATGTGCTGTTGATCGCGGAACATCGAGGGCTTCAACGATGTGTTCGAACGACACGTCCGCGTGGGCGAATGCGTCCAGGTCAGTGTCGCGAACACCACGCAATAGTTCACGGAACGGCATCTGCGGATCCACCTTGGCGCGAAGCGCTAAGGTGCCCACAAACATGCCGACCAAATCATCGAGAGCAGCAGCGCCGCGGCCCGCAATCGGAGTACCGATCACCACGTCGTCAGTGGCTGCCAGACGAGCAAGCAGCGCACTCAAAGCCGCATGCACAGCCATGAAAAGCGTGGCATCGCTGGAGGCTGCGAGGCGAGCAAGCTCAGCGTGCGTCTGCGCATCAATCGTGAACGGCACCGACCCACCACGCATCGACTGCTGCGATGGTCGGGCGTAGTCGGTGGGCAGTTCAATCTTTTCCGGAGCATCGGCGAGCTGGCGGGTCCAGTACTCCAGTTGGCGACCCAGCTCCGTATCTGGGTCGCTGTCATCTGGGTCGCTGCCGTCACCTTCAGGCGCGTCGACGACTGTTTCCATCCGCTCGCGCTGCCAAAGTGCGTAGTCCGCGTACTGGACGACCAGCTCATCCCACACGGGCGCAGTACCGGCAACCCGCGACGAATACGCCGTCATCAAGTCCCGAGCAAGCACACCCATGGACGCACCGTCACCAGCAATATGGTGCACAGCCATCGCGATGACGTATTCAGCAAGTTCGCCTCTCGGCTGCGTATCTTCGCCGCCAACCCGGTACAGCACCGCCCGGATCGGCACTTCCGCGGCCACGTCGAATCCGGCTTTCGCGAAGCTACTCAGACGTTCCGTCAGCTCCGCTGAGCTAGAGACCTCGGTGACATCCAAGCCGTTCATCACTGCGGCCGTCGGCAGCACTACCTGCGTGGGCATGCCTTCGTGGCTCGGGTACGTCGTGCGTAACGACTCGTGCCGATCCAGCACGTCGAGGACCGAGCGTTGCAGCGCCTCGACATCGAGGTCGCCGGTCAGTCTGATCCCGAACGCAATGTTGTAGGCCGCTGACGACGTGTCGTACTGGTTGGCGAACCAGATACGTTGCTGCGCCGGTGCCAGCGGGATGTGTTCCGGGCGCGGCCCAGCCTCAAGGACCGGTCCGCGGGCCTGGGTGTCTCCACCGGACAGGGTGTCGATGCGCTGGGCGAGAGCCGACACCGAGGATGCGTCAAATAGCTCACGCACGCGAAGGTCCACTCCACACGCCTCATTGATGCGGGCGATCACGCGGGTAGCGATCAGTGAGTTGCCGCCAAGATCGAAGAACTCATCGCTGGCGCCGATCTCTCGATCAACGTCGTCGAGGACCGCAGCGAAGACCGCAGCCACAGTGCGCTCGGTGTCGGTGCGCGGCGCCACGAACTCGCGGTCCCCAACCGGTTCGGGCTCGGGAAGGGCGCGGGCATCGAGCTTGCCGTTGACGGTGAGCGGGATGCGCTCAAGCGGAATGAGTGAGGACGGCACCATGTGCCGGGGCATCGAACTCGCGACGTGAGCGAGAACGCTAGCGGTATCGAGTTGGGGGTGTGCGGGATCGCTGGGGATCTGTGTGGGCACCACGTAGCCGACAAGGCTTTCGTGTGTCTGACCGTCATGCACGGCAGCATGTACGCGGACGATCGCTGCTGAAACTTCCGGATGTGAGAGCAGCGCGGACTCAATTTCACCGAGTTCAATGCGCTGCCCGCGCAGTTTGATCTGGGAGTCTGCGCGACCCACATATTCGACGGTGCGCTCGGGGGTCCAGCGCACAATGTCGCCGGTGCGGTACATCCGCTCACCGGGAGTGCCGTATGGGTGGGCAACGAATCGCTCCGAGGTGAGGCTGTGGCGGCGATGGTAGCCACGCGCGAGGCCCGGCCCCGCCAGATACAGCTCACCGGCGACTCCTACCGGTGCGGGGCGCAGTCGATCGTCAAGCACCATTGCGGACATGCCGCGGATGGGGCCACCGACGGTGATTCGCTGACCGGGCTCCAACGGATCACTGATGTTGCTCATGATCGTGGTTTCTGTCGGCCCATATCCGTTGAACAGGCGACGACCCGGTGACCACCGCTGCACCGTCGTCGGCGTCACCATCTCACCGCCTACAGATATGGCTTCGAGATCGTCGAGCCCGGCAGGGTCCATTGTTCCGAGGACCGACGGCGTGACGAAGGTGTGGGTGACCTTCTCGCGGATCATCAACTCACGCAGTGGTTCATCTGCGTAGACGGCTGCGGGAGCAACCACCAGTTCAGCGCCGGAACGCGCCGCCAGCAGCAGGTCTAGGACCGCAGCATCGAAACTCGGCGACGACAGGTGCAGGGGACGCGACGACGCGCTGACCCCGTACCGTTCGCGCTGTTCATCCGCGAACTCGGCGAGACCGCGGTGGGTGACGACAACACCTTTGGGGACACCGGTAGAACCGGAGGTGTAGATCAGGTACGCCGCGTGATCGCAGGTGACCGACGGCCGCGTCGGAGTGACAGGCGTCGGAGCGACAGGTGCGTTCGCATCGCCGAGGTCGAGCCAGTCGATGGTGTCCGGCAGCGACGGGCGAAGATCGGAGGTCGTCACTCCCACTACCGCGCCGGAATCAGCGATCATGGTGCGGATACGTTCGGCCGGATAATTCGGGTCTACGGGCATAAACGCCGCACCCGAGAGTGCCGTCGCCCACATCGCGATAACTGAATCGGCAGAGCGCGCAATCGCGAGTGCAACAAACGTATCCGGGCCGGCACCATGAGCCACCAGCACGGCGGAAAGTCGGCGGGCACGCTCAAACAGCTCGCCGTACGTCATGGTTTCACCCAGGTACCGGACGGCTGGGGAATCGCTGTGTTCGGCTGCCGCGGCGGCAAAGATGTCGCCGAGCACTTCGGGTTCGCCGTCCCAGATGGGTCCGCGGACCGGAGTCAGCGCGGCTGCGTCGTCAAGGGCAAGAACACTGATATCGCCGACCGGCAGTTCCGGGTTTTCGGTGATGGACGTCAAGACTCGGAGGAATCCGTCAACCAGTTGCTGCACCGTGGTGCGGTCGAAAAGGTCCTGCGCGTACGCCATCGTCGCGCGGACGCCGTCGGTATCTGATTCCGCAGCCGGGGAGGTCAGCGCAACCGTCGGATCCGAAATAGTCAGTTGCAGATCAAATTTGGCGACGCCAGCATCGATTTCTTCCAGCGACACATCAAGGCCGGGAAGCGTGAACTCGTTGTGTCCGAGGTTCTCCACACTGAGCATTACTTGGAACAGCGGGTGTCGACCGGCAGCGCGCGGCGGATCAATCGCCTCAACGAGACGTTCAAACGGGATTTCGGTGTGGCCAAGTGCACGCAGATCGGCAGTGCGGACGTCATCGAGCACCTCGATAAACGACGCGTCCCCTCGGACCTGTGTCCGCAGCACGAGCGTGTTGACGAACATGCCGATGAGTTCGTCGAGACCTTTTTCGCCGCGCCCAGCAACCGGTGTGCCGACAACTATGTCGTCGCCCGCCCCGAATCGGCGGAGCAGTACCGCGAATGCACTGTGCAGCACCATAAACAGGCTAGCCTGGTTGGCGCGGGCGAGGCTGTCCAGGGCTGCGTGCGTCGATGCGGGGATGACGAAATCGACGGTGCCGCCGCGATGGCTTTGAGTGGCCGGACGGGGGCGATCAAGAGGTAGCGGCAGCTCCGGCGGCGCTCCGTCCAGGGTGCGTGTCCAGAACTCGACCTGGGTGGCCGCGAGGCTGGCCGCGTCAGTTTCCTCACCTAATACTTCGCGTTGCCACAGCGCGTAGTCCGCGTACTGCACCGGCAACGGCTCCCACGACAGTTCCTCGCCGCGGGCACGTGCCGAGTAGGCGACCATCACATCGCGTCCGAGCGGCCCCAGTGACCAACCGTCCGCGGCGATGTGGTGCACCACCATGCCCAGTACGTATTCGCTGACATCGTCGTTTTCGCTGTCACCGCCGCCAGCAATCTGCCACAGCTGTGCACGCAGGGGTGGTTCACAGGTGACGTCGAATCCACGCGCCGCGAGACCGGCAAGAAGGTCTGCAGTTTCAGAAGAATCGATGACCGTCGGGGTCAACTCCGGGCTAGCCTCGTGTGCGCGCAGAATCTGTTGACGTGGACCATCCACCGAATCCGGGAACACGGTGCGCAGCGCTTCATGACGCTCAATGACATCAACGAGGGCCTGTTGGAGCGCATCGACGTCGACCGCACCGCGCATGCGTACCGCGAACGGCAAGTTGTAGGCGGGGGACTCCGGTTCGAGACGACTCAGGAACCAGATCCTCTGCTGCGCGAGGGACAGCGGAATCGGGTCGCGGCGCTCGAACGGGCGCAACGCGGCCCGCGAGGGTGCGGACGACGCCGCCTCCAGACGCTCGGCAAGAGCTGCCACCGTCGGTGCTTCGAAGAGTGTGCGGACGCCGATGTCGGCGCCAATCGCCGAGTTCAGTCGTGACACCACCTTGGTGGCAACGAGGGAATTGCCGCCAAGATCGAAAAAGCCGTCGTCGAGCCCGGCACGTTCGGTACCGAGGACCTCTGTGTATACCTCAGCAACGAGATGCTCGAAGGGAGTTACAGGTGCGCGATATTCATGCGCCGTAGCGAGGAATTGTGGTGCGGGCAGGGCAGCGCGATCGACCTTGGCTGACGAGGTAAGCGGAACCGAATCGATGATCGTGATCGCGGCAGGAACCATGTATCGCGGCAACGAGCGCGCGGCAAATTGGGCAAGCGCAGTCGGTTCCGGTGATGCCCCCGCACGCGGGCAGACGTAAGCGATGAGGCTTTCCACACCACTCGACGGATCGGTGTATCCGTAGGTGGCCACAAATTCGACATCTTCGTGCGCACCGATAACCGAATCGATTTCGCCGAGTTCGATACGGAACCCTCGAATTTTGAGCTGAAAATCGTTGCGCCCCTGGTATTCGAGTCTTCCATCCAGGTTCCACCGGACGAGGTCTCCAGTGCGATACAGGCGCGCTCCCGGCGGACCGAACGGGTCTGCGATAAACCGCTCGGAAGTGAGAGCCACCCGGTTGTTGTACCCCGCAGCGACACCGCTGCCACCGATATAGAGCTCGCCGCTCACTCCCACCGGCACAGGCCGCAAACGAGTGTCAAGGACCACCACATACGAGCCCCGAACGGGTGTGCCGATGGTGACATTACGCTGCTGCGGATCGAGGACATCATCGACAGCAACCACGGTGGTTTCCGTTGGACCGTAGCAATTGATTAGAGGGCGTACGCCTGACCACCGCCCAACAAGCTCACGTGAGACCGCGTCACCACCGACGAGGACTACCCGCAAAGAGGGCACCTGGTCCGGAGCTATAGAAGCCAACACGGCGGGGCGAAAACCCGCGTGCGTGATGTCTTCGTCGCGAATCAGCGCAGCCAATTCGTCTCCGCCGTATATCGCGGGCGGCGAGACAATCATCGTCGCGCCAGAACCGAACACCATCGCAAAGTCGAAGATCGTCGCATCGAAACTCGGCGACGAAAAGTACAGGATGCGGGCGTTCGCAGCGGCATCGCTGTCGGCTAGGCCAATAATCTCGACCTGTCCAACAAAGTAGTCTCGGAGACCACGTTGAGGGACAAGCACGCCTTTGGGTTGCCCCGTAGTTCCCGAGGTATAGATGATATAGGCGATGTCGTTCGCAGTGATGGGACGAGTCCGGTCCGCATCACTGATAGGCGCACTAGCGTTCCCAGGCACCTCGTCACATTGCGCTTGCCGCAGTAATTCGCCGACCTCGATCTGTTCCCAGATCAGGT
>JAAYXN010000424.1 GCA_012515885.1 Rhodococcus sp. (in: high G+C Gram-positive bacteria) | reverse complement strand
GAGGCCGTCGAGGAGTCGTTCCCGGCTTCCGATCCGGCCGCCCTCTCGTTCGCCGATGACGGCGCCGTCGACGTCCAGTCGGCCGCCAACGGCGCCGAGGGCCGTCCGAGCAAGCCGGTTCGCGTGAAGACCGCCGAGCACGGCGAGTTCGTCCTCGACCACGGTGCCGTCGCGGTCGCGGGCTTCACCTCGTGCACCAACACCTCGAACCCGTCGGTCATGCTCGGCGCTGCACTGCTCGCCCGCAACGCCGTCGAAAAGGGCCTGTCCACCAAGCCGTGGGTCAAGACCAACATGGCGCCTGGTTCACAGGTTGTTGCCGACTACTACGAGAAGGCCGGCCTGTGGCCGTACCTGGAGAAGCTCGGCTACTACCTGGGCGGCTTCGGTTGCACCACGTGCATCGGTAACACCGGTCCGCTGCCTGAGGCAATCTCCAAGGCCATCAACGACAACGACCTCACCGTCACCGCCGTTCTGTCCGGTAACCGTAACTTCGAGGGACGCATCTCCCCCGACGTCAAGATGAACTACCTGGCTTCGCCTCCGCTGGTCATCGCTTACGGTCTCGCTGGCACGATGGACTTCGACTTCGAGCACGATTCCCTGGGCAACGATCAGGACGGAAATCCTGTCTACCTCAAGGACATCTGGCCGACGCCGCAGGAGATCGAAGAGACGATCAACTCTGCGATCAACCAGGACATGTTCCGTAAGTCCTACGAGACCGTCTTCGCTGGCGACTCACGTTGGCAGAACCTGGAGACCCCGGAGGGCGACACCTTCGAGTGGGACGAAAACTCCACCTACGTCCGCAAGGCTCCGTACTTCGACGGCATGACGATGGATCCGGCTCCGGTCAAGGACATCAAGAGCGCTCGCGTTCTCGCTGCCCTGGGTGACTCGGTGACCACCGACCACATCAGCCCGGCTGGTCCGATCAAGCCCGGCACCCCTGCCGCTCAGTACCTCGACTCGCACGGCGTTGAGCGCAAGGATTACAACTCGCTCGGCTCACGTCGCGGTAACCACGAGGTCATGATCCGTGGCACGTTCGCGAACATCCGTCTGCGCAACCAGCTCCTCGATGACGTCTCCGGTGGCTACACCCGCGACTTCACCCTCGATGGTGGCCCGCAGTCCTTCATCTACGACGCGTCGCAGAACTACCAGGCTGCTGGTATTCCGCTCGTCGTCCTCGGTGGCAAGGAATACGGTTCCGGTTCGTCGCGCGACTGGGCTGCTAAGGGCACCTCGCTGCTCGGCGTCAAGGCCGTCATCGTTGAGTCGTTCGAGCGTATTCACCGCTCCAACCTCATCGGTATGGGCGTTGTCCCGCTGCAGTTCCCTGTCGGCGAGAGCTACAAGTCGCTCGGCATCGACGGCACCGAGACCTTCGACATCGAAGGCATCGAGAAGCTCAACGAGGGCGTGACCCCGAAGACGGTCAAGGTCACCGCCACCAAGGAGAGCGGCGAGAAGATCGAGTTTGACGCAGTCGTGCGCATCGATACCCCCGGTGAAGCGGATTACTACCGCAACGGCGGCATCCTGCAGTACGTGCTGCGCAACATGATCCGCGGCTAACCACAGCAGTACCGTGCACGGCGGACTCGGCACCACGCTGAGTCCGCCGTGTCTCGTTATACCGCCGCAGTAGTCCCAGAAAACTCCGTCATTGGCCCACAAGAACTAGGAGCCGAAAAGTGCCTAAGGTCAGCGAAGACCATCTCGCGGCACGGCGCAGCCAGATCCTCGATGGCGCCCGCCGTTGCTTCGCCGAGTACGGCTACGACGGTGCAACTGTCCGGCGACTTGAAGACGCGACGGAACTTTCTCGGGGCGCAATTTTTCACCATTTCAAAGACAAAGATGGGCTGTTCCTCGCCCTGGCTCACGAGGACGCAACCCGTATGGCTGATGTGGTCGCTGAGGGCGGCCTCGTTCAGGTAATGCGGGACATGCTTGCTGAACCCGAGCAATATGACTGGCTCGGAACACGTTTGGAGATCGCCCGACGCCTGCGTACCGATCCCGATTTCCGTCGCAGCTGGTTGCAACGCTCCCAGGAACTTACGGAAGCAACCCAGGCTCGTCTGGCTGCCCAAAAATCTGCTGGACGTCTGCGCGACGACGTCCCCACCGAGGTGCTTGTCGGCTACCTCGATCTCATTCTTGACGGATTGATCGCCCGCATCGCTTCCGGCAACACCGGCGAGCAACTCTCCGCCGTCCTCGACGTCGTCGAAGAGTCAGTGCGTAAACGGGACTGACCTGAAACAACGTTGTCGTCACATGGCCAGACGCCACATCTACATAGGAAGGCGCCTTCCGGTTCACGAACCGGAAGGCGCCTTCCTTATGTAGATAGAACTGGTGTGCAGATAGAACTGGCTTGTCGCTCAGGGAAGTGCCGCTGCCCGATCAGCGATCGTTCGCGACGATGTTCTCCATGTTGCGTTCTGCCAGCGCCGTAATGGTGATGACGGGGTTCACTGCTCCCGAGTTGCCCGGAATCATCGAGCCGTCCATCACATACAGGCCCTTGTGGCCCTTCACGCGACCGTAATCGTCGGCCGCCTTGCCGAGCACTGCGCCGCCGAGCGGGTGAGCGGTAAAGCCCATGTTCGCGGACTCCGAGAACATCGGGGCGCCAGTCAAGACGTTGTTGGCGCTGGCGATCTCCTTGTTGATGGTCTCAACCGCACGCTGGCTGTCAGGCTGGCTCCAGTCCAGAGTCAGGTTCCCGTCACGGTCCAAGCCGAAATCGGCGCGCTTGTCATCAAGGGTCATACCCAACGAACCGATAATGCCCACGTCGACAGAAACACCAGGGACACACCAGTTTTCCAACGTGACAGGCATGCCGTCGACGTCGGTCTGCACCATGCTGGCCGACGCGGCGCCCTGCGTGACGAACTCGGGCATCGCAAACGAACGCACCACTGCAGCGTCACCGTTCGAGCCCCAGCCACGCCCAACATGCTCGTTGAGGTCCTTCAGCGACCCGCTGCGCTGCGCGCGCATCAACAGCTCGGTGCTGCCAATCGAACCCGCCGCGAGGAAAAGCTTGTCGCAGCT
>JAAYXN010000423.1 GCA_012515885.1 Rhodococcus sp. (in: high G+C Gram-positive bacteria) | reverse complement strand
GGGCCCTTCCCAGCGAGTCGAGATGCCTGACACCCCGCCCAGACGCCACCCTGACCAGCGCGCGACTTTCGACGTGACGTGAAGGTCCCCGCCCGCCTCAATCAACGTCCCCGGTCAGTACACCTAGTTGTCGTCGGAACCGACCCGCTCGATTGCACCACCGAGAGCCTGCAGGTTCTCAACGAAACGGGGGTAGCCGCGGTCAATGTGGTAGACGTCGTGCACCTCGGTGACGCCATCCGCGACCAGGCCCGCCAGTACAAGTCCGGCGCCTGCGCGAATATCGGAAGACCACACGGGCGCACTAGACAGCCGCTCGATTCCTCGCACTACCGCATGATGCCCATCGGTGCGGGCGTCAGCGCCAAGTCGAATCATCTCTTCGACAAAACGGAAGCGCGCTTCGAAGACGTTCTCGGTGATCATGGACGTGCCGTCGGCAACCGTTGCCAGACCAATGGCCATTGGCTGCAAGTCTGTCGGGAATCCCGGGTACGGCAGCGTCGCGAAGTTCACCGCGGTGGGCCGCTCTGATTGCACGACGCGGAAGCCATCAACCTCGGTCGTAATCTTCGCGCCAGCTGCCGCAAGTTTGTCGAGCACCAGACCGAGATGCTTGGGGTTCACGCCACGAACCCACACGTCGCCTCGCGTCATCGACGCGGCGATCCCCCACGTCGCCGCCACAATGCGGTCACCGATAACTCGATGGGACGTCGGGCTCAGACGCTCAACACCCTGGATCGTCAACGTCGACGATCCGGCGCCGGACACCTTCGCGCCCATCTGATTGAGCATGTTGCACAGATCGACGATCTCCGGTTCACGGGCCGCGTTGTCGATCACGGTCTCGCCCTTAGCGAGGACCGCAGCCATCAGGATGTTTTCGGTCGCACCCACAGAGGGGAAGGCCAGCCCGATATTGGCACCGTGCAGATCGTCTGCCCGCGCCACCACACAACCGTGCTCGATGGTGCTGTGGGCACCGAGCAACTGGAGTCCAGACTGGTGCATATCGAGGGGCCGCGAACCAATGGCGTCTCCACCAGGCAGCGCAACCACAGCCTGGCGACATCGGGCGACGAGCGGACCCAGTACGCACACTGAGGCCCGGAACTGACGCACCGCCGCGAAATCGGCGTGATACTTCGGCTCCGCCGGAGTCGAGATCCGCACGACATCGCCACTGAGCTCGACCTCGCAGCCCAATCCACGCAGGACGTCCGCCATCAGCGGGACGTCAAGGATGTCGGGACAGTTGGATATTTCTGTCGTTCCCTCCGTCAGGAGGGCAGCGGCCATCAGTTTGAGCACGCTGTTCTTCGCGCCCCCGACGGACACTTCACCGGAAAGGCGGTTGCCGCCGGTCACCAAAAACCGTTCGCTCACACTCGACAGCCTAGAACCATGAGGGGTCATCGCGTAGCCGGGTACCGTGACGACATGGCCGTGCACTTGACCAAGATCTATACGAGGACCGGAGATGACGGCACTACCGGCCTCAGCGATTTCTCGCGCGTGCCGAAAAATGATGCCCGAATCATCGCGTTTGCCGACTGTGACGAGGCAAATTCGGCGATAGGGGCTGTCATTGCACTTGGTGAGCCGCGCGCCGAACTCGCTGCCGTCCTTCAGCAGATTCAAAATGATCTTTTCGACGCGGGCGCGGACCTCTCGACCCCCGTCGTCGAATCACCGACCTATCCCCCACTGCGTATCACCGACGCCTACATCGACCGGCTTGAACATTGGTGCGATGAATGGAATGAGACGCTTGCACCGTTGAACTCGTTCATTCTTCCCGGCGGCACCCCAGCTGCTGCGCTGCTGCATGTGGCGCGCACTGTGATCCGGAGAGCGGAACGCGCGGCGTGGACTGCATGCGATAGCTATCCAGAGAGCACCAATGTCCTGGTAGCGAAGTACCTCAACCGGCTCTCTGATCTGCTATTCATTCTCGGGCGCGTCGCGAACGACGGCAATGATGTGTTGTGGAAGCCCGGCGGCGATACCGCGCAGCCATGACATCCATCAAGCTGTAAAGAGATTTCGGAGAAGCTGCGCGGAGAGCAAGGCTCGATCCTTACGTCAGCTTGCAGAAGGTCCAGGTTTGCGTCGCTGCGAACGGTCGGAAGGACGCGATTCGACCCAGGAAAGAAACGCGGTCAGTGCACCACCATCGAGCGCAATCTCGTATCTATTGTCGCCCTCAGACGCCTCAAGGATCACGATGTCCTCGGACATGATGTCGAACTCGCTGCCCTGAGGCTTACGACGTCCATCGACCTCAATCCCCAACCGAGAAATTTTGGAATCCGGTCCGGGCCGCAAACTCGACAGTTTGTAGAACACGAGGCCACCGTCGCCGTAGCGAATAATCCCGTGACGCCACCCCGCACCCTCATCAGCTGGGAGCACCCGCAAGATGGCGGCGGTGCCGCCGCTGCGCAGCGTGAGAAGTCGATACAAAAAAGCCGCGACAAGGGCCGCAAGCAGCACAACCAGAATGATTAAGACAATCACTCCGCCTGTCACTGCTCGTCGGCCCCTGTCGCGGTTGTTCTCTTCGCGTATCGCCGGTTACGCGCGCTCTACAGCGCGGACGCGACCCTTGGCGATAGCACGCTCGTCCTCGGACGCATCCGAGCCAGCAAGCACTGCCTTGGCAGTTTCCACGTCGACGTCCTGAGCCAAGTCCGCAGACTCAGCCAGAACCGTCACCGTCGTTGCGGTCACAGACAGGAACCCGCCGTGCACCGCAGCCACAACACGCTCACCGCTGGTGGTCGTGATGGCGACAATGCCGTCGTCGAGTAGCTGGCCAAGGAGCGGCTCGTGACCAGGCATGACGCCGATCTCACCCTCGGTGGTCTGCGCGACCACGAGGCTTGCGGTGCCCGACCACAACCGCTTTTCAACAGCGACGAGGTCTACGGTCATCTCAGCCATGGCGGACTACTTTCCGGCGATCTTCTTGGCGGCAGCTTCGACGTCGTCGAGGCCACCGAGGCTGTTGAACGCCTGCTCCGGGAAGTGATCGAACTCGCCCTTGCAGACGCGGTCGAATGCCTCGATCGTGTCGGCCAGCGGCACAACGGAACCGGGCTGACCGGTGAACTTCTCGGCGACGATGAAGTTCTGGCCAAGGAACCGCTGCAGTCGACGTGCACGACCAACGAGGACCTTGTCCTCTTCGGAAAGCTCGTCCATGCCGAGGATCGCGATGATGTCCTGCAGTTCCTTGTACTTCTGCAGGATGCGCTTCACCTCGTTGGCGACGCGGAAGTGCTCCTCGCCGACAATCGATGCTTCCAGGATGCGCGAGGTCGAGGTCAGCGGATCCACGGCCGGGTAGATACCCAGCTGCGAGATCGGGCGCGAAAGCTCG
>JAAYXN010000422.1 GCA_012515885.1 Rhodococcus sp. (in: high G+C Gram-positive bacteria) | reverse complement strand
TTGAGGACGGCACCATCGTGGTCAAAGACCTCGGCGACGGCAACCAAGAGTCAGTGCCGTTCGATCAGGTCCAAGCACACGTGGGGCAGATCCTTGCCTCCTGAAGGTTCGGAGTCTCCTGACGGCACCGGGCCTGACAAAACTGGGCCTGACAGCACTGGGCCCGCTGAAGGATCAGGGCCTGCCGGGGGAGCAGCCGACGAAACGTCGCTCGATCTCATCCCCGCGGAGCTGATTCGGCAGCGGGTGCGGGTGGTGCTGGCGCTCGTGCTGTTCCTTGCGCTGGGTATCGCTGTTCTCGTCGGGTTGTTGACCAGTGCGGGTATCGGTGTCGCGGTGGGTATCGCGATTTCGGGCCCCGCGCTGATGGGTTGCCTTCGTACGTGGCGTTCGCGAATCACGTTGCGCGGAAACACCGTCTACAACCAGAAGATTTTCACGACGACGCAGGTTGATGTGGCGGCCGCGTCCAGTGTCGAGTTGGCTGTGCGGTCGGGGGCGCTCAGCCAGGTTATGTTGCGGGTGCGGGGCGATGCTGGTGTCGCTGTCGTGCCACTTGCGTACTACCGCAAAACGGCTGCGGGTATGGGTGCGCGGGAGTTGGAGATTGTGCCGCTGCGCCGCCTCGCTGATGCACTTTCCTCTGGTGAGAGTGCGACGGGGGCGGGGATTGCGTCGATTTTGATTAGCCAACTTCGTGTGGAGGCTCGTGGTGGCGGGCTGGAGGAGCGCCCGCTGTATCGCGCAACCACCCTGCATGAGAGCTCTAAAAGGTCTCTCTCCGAACATGTTTTGACTAGCACTGAGGTGGCCTCACTGATCGAGTGAGACCACCTCAGCATGTCGTAAACAGGAGCTACTCGCCCCCAGGAACGTACTGAAGAAGCGTTTCCGCTGTTGCTTGAACCTGATCGCAGATCGGGGATGGGTCGTCCGAATCATCGCCCTGATACTGATCGACGAGCAAAGTCCCGAACGGTACCTGCACGAGCACAGCACAAACGTGAGGGAGCACCTCGTGTCGCCGAAGTGATGCGGTTCGGCCATCAATTTCGATCGGCGTAAAGTTCAACTGATCGGATAAAAGTTCTTGTGCTGCAAGTTCTTGCAAGAAGCCATCGCGTTTCGCATGGATAGCCAACCAGTCACCGCGAACCTCGCCCGTGTAGCTGCACACCAGATGTACGTCATCGCCAAATTCATCACGCTGTTGCTTTGACGGCGTGAACCCCACCTCTTCAATGGCCTCGGCAGGGATATCGGTGCAGGGGTCGAATAGCGTGTCCGGCGACACTGCAGCCAACTCAACGGGTTTATCGCCACCCGTACTGCAACTAGCAATCAAGCCAACTGCCGCGACACCAGCAAGAAGCGCGCTGTAGCTGCGCCGCGTTGCGCTACGCATTCCGGCCACCTTCACACAGATCGCGTGCTTCCCGGCTCTGATCAAGCATCACATCACACATCCGGACGGCCTCGTCAATCACGCCGTCTTCCACGTGCGTAGTCATATTTCCCCTGTTTGTTGTTGTAGTAGCTCGCGGCGCCGCTGCGCCACCAGTGAACTAGCAGGACGCGACTGTGGGGTCGCAGATCACCTTCGATCCGCGACCCCACAGTTGTGCCTTTAGCTGTTGGCTAGCAGGTAGTGACGAACGGAGTTAGAACTCTCCGAAAGCGTCAGGAACGTCGTCTTCAGTTGCGTTGCCAATAACCGACGGTGCGACATCGTCAATACCGGCAGCGAACACATTGTCATCGCCAGCTTCGTTCATGAGGTACTGCTTCTGGGAGGCAGGAGTGTGCTCCTGATCAGCGCCACCACGGCCACCAGCACCGACACCCATCATGCCGCCGCCGCCCATACCGCCAGCCATCATCGACGAGCCGCCGCCCAAAGCACCAGCGGCACCAGCCGCGCCGGCAGCGCCAGCCATCGTGCCTGCAATGCCGGGCTTAGCAGCAGGAGCCCCAGGGGCGCCCGGAGCGCCACCAAAGAAGCCGCCACCGCCGCCGCCACCCATAGCTCCACCGCCACCGCCGCCAGGGGCGCCGCCGCTGAACGACGCGGCAGCAGTACGAGCCGCATTCTCCATACCGGTGCCAGCACCGGCCGCATGCGTCGAAGCCACCTCGGTGACCATGTCCTTGACCTTCGTCATCATCGGCTTGCCGACGCTGTCGAACACCTGGTTAGCGATCTGAGCCGGAGAACCAGCACCCGTCGCAGGCGGAGCCGGAACACCAATAGGCGCTGCAAGGGCGTTCATCTTCATGGTGTGCTCGGTGAGCTCGCCACGAGTCTGCGCAATGATCGCCATACCCGCCTTGAGATGCTCCGCCGCAGACGCCATCAACATGGCCTGACCGGGGGGAGTGATCGCCATCGGTGCCGACGCGATAGCGGTAGCCACAAACGATTCAATGACCGTCATCAAGTTGGCGTTGCCGCGAGCGACCGTAGCCGTAGCAACCTGCGTGACCTGAGAAATTTCGCGGCCACGCTCGGTGAGTTCCTCGCCGGAAAGCTGGGCCTGCTGACCGCTGGTCTGCGCGTTCTGCGCAGCCTCGCCCTGCCATGAGCCGTCCAGAGACTTCAGCGCCGAACCACCCAGCGAAGTCGCCTGCTCGATCAACCCTGACGCCTTGTTGAGAACGGCCGTCGGATCGAGGGAACTGAACTGTCCGGAACCGAGCATGCCGGTGATGTCCTTGAACGGCGCAAACAGCATGTCGACGCCCGGGATTCCCAGACCGGCACCGGAGAGCAGTGCCTCGATCGGGTTGGGTGGCAACTCGAAGTGCGGCAGCGGCGGCAACTCGGGCAGCGGGAGATCGCTTGCGATATCGGCGAGCGCCTCGCGTGCACCTTCTACGGCATCGCCCGCACCCAACACCATGTCGTTGAGTGAGGCATGAGTGGCTTCAGGCAGTGGCGCACTGAGTGATTCGCCCACCGGCGTGCCCTGCAGCATGTCCATGATGGACTGCGGGTCGTGTGCACTCACAGGGCACCTCGGATTCCGCCGAGGGTGTCGGCAGTGCTGGTGTCGGTGGTGTCGTACGACTCGGCGGTGGAGTAGGCAGCCGCGGAGGTTGCTGAGTAATGCGTCGCCAATTCAGCAACAGCCTTAGCGTGCGTGGTCTGCGCGGTGGCGTAGGCAGCCACGAAATCTGCGCCAATAGGGCCCATGACCGGTACCAATGCAGTCAGATTGGCGGCGAGGTCAATGCCCGCGGCCGTCAGAATCTGTTGAGCAGACTGCGCAGCAGACGCCCCGTATTGTCGGATACCAGCGGTATCGACGTCGATGTTCTTCAAATCTGAGCTCCCCCCAGGTGAGAAACGGTTTTGCGTGAGACTATCGCACTAAGCGGACGCCGTCAGCTACTGGGTGCCTGTGTCGCCTGACCCGGAGGGCCTAAAAGGGGCCAGTGACGTGGCGTCATCGAGCGCTTCGACTGCGCGCCGGGACGGTTCAGCAACCGGGGTGGGATCAATGCCCAACGCGCGCAAGCCAGCATCGGCCAAGGTCAGGCCATACTCGGCTGGCTCCGCGTCAATGTCATTGCCGTCATCGGCGCGAGTAGCTATCGCCGATTCGACGATGCGGAAGGGTAGATCAACCAGAATCGGGTCTGGGGTGTCCGTGTCGGCACCGGACACCTCTTCATGGAGTGCACGTACCGCAAGGTCGCTGTAATAGCCGCGCAGTGTTTGGCGTTGCGCAACAAATGGGGCCAGACTCGGCGAACTCAGCTCAGGCAGTAGATACAGCGCACCAAGATTCCATCGTGACGACGCGAGCTGCGACGCGTCATACCAAGACAGGGCATGAAGGGCGACCGCGACTGGAAGCTCAGCGGCCGTAAGGGATTCGGCTGCGGCAAGGGCGGGGGAGACGGTGCGTTCCAATAGGACCTCAAGAATCTCTTCCTTCGTCCCGAAGTGGTGATAGAGCGACGCCTGCCGAATCCCGACAGCATCGGCGATCTTGCGCGTTGACGTCGCCGTGAACCCCACCGTCGTAAACAGCTCGGCCGCGGCATCCAGGATCTGCTCCGAAGCGCTCGAACCGGGTCGGCGAGGTGAGGTCAGTCGGGGACGTCCGGGGCCAGTAGTCACGAATCCATCATGGCAGTTGCGCGCGCCAAGAACATTGCCGCGTCTGCGGATACCTGGCGTTCACCCGCGAAACGAGTTTGTAACCGACTGGGCAGATCTGGATACGTGGCCGTCACCCATGGGGGCGGTTGCGCCGGAAAACTATCAACTGACAGAAATTGCAGACGTTGACTAGGTTCGATCGGAGCAACGAGATGACGAGCAGCACCGCCACCACCGCAGCAGCGCGGGAACACGCCCGCGCCCAAGGAGGTGCGATCACCGACTCCATGCCGGTCGTGCCCGCCAGCAACTGGCCCACACCACCAGCAGGGGTAGCGCAAGAAGACCTCACCTGGGCAGAAACAGTCCCCGGCGGCAGCTACACCAGCAAGGTGCTCGCCCGCGGCACCCGCCTTCGTCTGCGCGACATCGATGGAAACGCCTGCGCACACATCAGCCTCTACCGCGCCGATGCGCCCTGGGAACGCCTCAACGTCGCCGACACCGTCAAGGTGCCGTGGCAGGCGTACCTGCGCGTGGGACACCCGCTCCTGTCGGATCAGGGCCGCGTACTCGCCACCGTCTTCGGCGATACTTCCGGACACCACGACGCACTGTGCGGAACCACTTCGGTCGCCGCCAACACCGCGAAGTACGGTGACGGAACGATCTATTCGGACGCACCCGCTGGCCGCGCACTCCTGACTGTCGCCGCCTCCAAGCACGGCCTAGCTCCCCGCGACATTCCGCAAACACTGTCGTTCTTCCACGGGGTACGGGTAGAAGCGGACGGTGCACTCGTCAGCACCGGAAACGCTGGAGCTGGAAAAGCCGTCGAACTTCTTGTGCACCTTCCGCTGATCGTCCTCATCGCAAACACCGCCCACCCCCTTGACCCGGCACCTTCCTTCGACACGACCGCCGTCGAGGTACTGGCGTGGCGCGGAGCGCAGCCGATGCCATCGACGCCGAGCGACGACGTCGACCCCGAATATCGCCGGGCCTACCTCAACACCGAAGACGCCTGGGCCGCCCGATCAGCCATGGAAGAGGGAACGAAATGACCACCACCGAGGCAGTTTCCGCCGCATCCGCATCGATCGTTCGCGACGAGATCGCGCCGGCACGTGGACCATGGTCGACCATCGTCGCTGCCGGAGACACACTGACAATCGTTGACCTGCACGGCAATCAGGCCGTCGACACCCTCATATACGACGCCAACGACTTCGGCATCCGCTACTCCGCGGCCGCCACAATTTCCGCTCAGCGCAACATCTTCCTCACCACCGGCAGCGTTCTCCGCTCGGACGACGGCCTGGAACTGATGACGATCGTGGCGGACGAAGTCGGCAACCACGACACCGTCGCGGGCGCCTGCTCACGCGAATCAAACACGCTGCGCTACGGCCATCACACCGCGCACCAGCACGCATGCGTCGAGAACTTCCTTATCGAAGGTGCCGTGTGGGGACTGGGTAAGCGCGACCTCGTCTCCAACATCAACTTCTTCATGAACGTGCCCGTCGACGCAGACGGCAGCCTCGGCATCGTCGACGGATTGTCTGCACCAGGAAAACAATTGTCGCTACGCGCTGAGCGCGACGTTCTCGTTCTGGTCTCGAACTGCCCGCAAATCAACAACCCCTGCAACGGATTTGACCCCACACCGGTGCAGATGATCGTCACCCGACCAGACGGGAGTTCGTCATGACCACGAAGATGACGCTGCTGCGTCCCGGCATGCTCGCCACCGTTCAGGACTACCCGGGGCGCACCGGATACTGGCAGGTCGGTGTTCCACCGTCAGGGCCCATGGACGATCTCTCGTTCCGTCTCGGCAACATCGCCGTTGGCAACCCGGAAGGCGCGGCGGGCATCGAAGCAGTGATGACGGGCCCCGCGATGCAGTTCGATCGCGACACCACCGTGTGCGTGACGGGCGCACCGGTGCCGGTCACCGTGGATGGTGTGGCTAAGGCGCAGTGGCGTCCCATCACCGTTCCAGCCGGATCGGTACTCGACGTCGGGAGCGTCTCTGGGCCGGGACTGCGCGTCTACGTGGCGATTCGCGGCGCCGTCTCGGTCGACGAATTCCTGGGCAGCCGATCAACATTCACTCTCGGCAAGTTCGGTGGACACGAAGGCCGCGCACTCATCGAAGGCGACGTCCTCGAAATTGGCGGCGCGCCGCAGGCAGCCCCACAGGCGCTACCCAGCGAACACCAGCCTGCCATCGGTACGCACTGGGAACTCGCAGTCACCGAAGGGCCGCACGGCGCACCAGAGTTCTTTACGCGCGCCGACATGGACACGCTGTACGCCACCAACTACGAGGTGCACTTCAACTCGGACCGCACCGGAGTGCGTCTCATCGGACCCAAGCCGGACTGGGCGCGGCCCGACGGCGGCGAAGCTGGACTGCACCCATCGAACATTCACGACAACGCGTACTCGGTGGGCGCGCTCGACTTCACCGGCGACACCCCCATCCTCCTTGGCCCCGACGGTCCCAGCCTCGGCGGATTCGTCTGCCCCGTCACGGTCGTCACGGCTGACCGCTGGAAGCTCGGCCAACTCGCCCCCGGCAACACCGTTCGCTTCGTTCCCGTTCGCGGCGAAAATGCTGCATCTCCACGCTCTTTCGGAACTGCTCGACGCAGCGGCATCGGCGGTGTTTACAGCACTGGCGGAGACGGCGACGACGGCGTCATCGCACGGCGCGACGGGGAAGTACCGGTCACCTACCGACGCTCTGGCGACGACAACATTCTCGTCGAATACGGCGATATGAGCCTGGACCTCGCGCTGCGTGCCCGCGCACATGCGCTCCATCAGCAGCTAGAGACTGAGCGTCCCGCCGGGTTGCTGGATCTGACCCCAGGAATCCGATCCCTGCAGGTACGCGTCGACCCTGACGTCCTATCGATCCCGAAACTGATGGACGTGCTGGCCGAAGCAGAGACGCAACTGCCCGCTGTCGATGACCTAGTCGTTCCCAGCCGCACCGTTCGCCTTCCACTATCGTGGGATGACCCATCTACGCGCGAAGCGATTCAGCGCTACATGCACGGCGTGCGCTCGGACGCCCCATGGTGCCCGTGGAACATCGAGTTCATTCGGCGCATGAATGGTCTCGAATCGGTCGACGATGTGTTTGACACCGTGTTCGGTGCTGAATACCTGGTGCTCGGGTTGGGGGACGTGTACCTCGGTGCTCCAGTGGCGACGCCTCTGGATCCTCGCCACCGCCTCGTGACCACCAAGTACAACCCGGCACGGACGTGGACGCCGGAGAACGCTGTCGGTATCGGTGGGGCGTACCTATGCATTTACGGCATGGAAGGCCCCGGCGGATACCAATTCGTTGGCCGCACGACACAGGTGTGGAACCATCGGCATCCGCAGCAGACCGGGATGTTCGAAGAAGGCACACCGTGGCTGCTGCGATTCTTTGACCGTATCTCCTGGTACCCCGTCGAACCCGAAGAGCTCATGGACTTGCGCGCCGACATTTCCGCAGGCCGCAGCGGCGGAATCGATATCACTGACGGCACGTTCACGCTGGCCGAGCACCGCCAATTCCTGGCGGACAACCACGAATCCATCGGTGCATTCCGGGATAAGCAATCCCTCGCGTTCTCTGCGGAACGTCAACGGTGGGCCGATGCGGGCGAGTTCGCTGCTGGGTAGGGCTCGCGCGCGCTAGACATTGGACCGCTGATGATCGCTCCACCGCTTGACAGGTATTCGCACCTATGTTCGAATCTCTGTTATGCGGTGGAACGGTCAGACGCTCGACGCGGACGACGGCGCGCTTCCTGGGCTGGAACGAAGCGGGTTTATCCGATCCGTCACTACACCCGAATTCGACGGCATCACTTTCCATGAGGTGCTGTGCAAGAGTGCCCTGAATAAAATTCCTGACGGCTCAGGGCTTCCTTTTTCTTTTACGGTCAACACGTTTCGCGGATGTACTCATGCGTGCCGCTACTGTTTCGCGCGTCCAACACACGA
>JAAYXN010000421.1 GCA_012515885.1 Rhodococcus sp. (in: high G+C Gram-positive bacteria) | reverse complement strand
CACCGGACGGGCACCTCGTCGAGTTCGTGGAGTACCCAGCGCAGCAGCACCCGTTCCTCGTCGCGACGCAGGCGCACCCTGAGCTCAAGAGTCGCCCCACGCGTCCGCATCCGCTGTTTGCAGCGTTCGTGGAAGCATCACTGCGATACAAGTTGGAAGAGCGGTTGCCGGTCGACGTGCACGGCGACAGCACCACTGGGCGCAGCGCGAAGGTAGTTGCTGCCGCAGAGGAATCGCGTCCGACGCTGGAGGTCGCACCGGACCCAGACGCGGACAACCCGGAAGAAGCCAACTCAAACGAGACCGAAAACGCAGGCTGAGGCAGCGATGACGGCGGGCAGCGGGCAGCCACACGAGTTCGAGACGACAGCGTCACGCACGGTCTATGAGGGTGCGATTCTGGCGCTGCGTCTGGACCAGGTGGTGATGCCGGATGGGCGAACCGCTGAACGTGAAGTCGTCGAGCACGACGGTGCCGTCGCGATTGTGGCGGTAGACGAGGATGACCGGATCGTCCTCGTCTACCAGTACCGCCATCCCGTTGGCCGCCGTTTGTGGGAGATCCCGGCAGGTCTGCTCGATATCCCCGGCGAAGACCCGCTAGCGGCCGCGCAGCGTGAACTTGTCGAAGAAGCTGGGCTGACGGCAGCGTCGTGGTCGGTCCTCATCGACGTCGCAGTTTCGCCCGGGTTTACCGATGAGTCCATTCGCGTGTACCTCGCGGAAGGCCTCACCGAGGTGGAGCGGCCTACACCCGAGCACGAAGAAGCTGACCTGCAGGTCGAGCGGTTCCCGGTAGCGGACGCTGTCGAAATGGTGCTGGCAGGCGAAATCGTCAACGCCACTGCTGTCGCGTCGATCAGCGCATTAGCCGCCGCACGATCACTGGGCCGTGGACCGGGGGATCTACGCCCCACCGATGCTGCGTGGACGGATCGTCCCGAACGGTTCGAGGCGAGGCGCCGCGCACGATGATCGAGCGGGACGTCGATTCCTACCTCAATCATCTTGCTGTGGAAAAGGGTGCTGCCCGCAACACGATCAGTTCCTATCGCCGCGATCTGACGCGGTACCTGCAGTTTCTCGCCGAGCGCCGACTGACCCACATCGAGCAGGTCAGCGAACAGGACGTCAGCGACTTCGTCCTGTGCCTGCGTCGAGGCGACCCGGAGGCAGGCACCATTCCGTTGGCGGCCAGTTCGGCAGCCCGTGCACTAATCGCCGTGCGAGGTCTGCACCGTTTCGCCGCTCTCGAAGGATTAGCGCAGGTCGATGTCGCGCGGACGGTACGTCCTCCGACTCCAGGGCAGCGGCTGCCGAAATCCATTCCCCTCGATGACGTGGTGGCGCTTCTGGAAGCCGTCGGCGGTGAGGGGCCGACGGAAACCCCCCGCAGCCTGCGTGATCGTTGTCTCCTGGAACTGCTCTATTCGACGGGCGCCCGTATCTCGGAAGCAGTCGGCCTCGATATCGACGACATCGACACAGAAACGCGTTCGGTGCTGCTGCGCGGCAAAGGCGGTAAGGAACGTCTCGTGCCGGTAGGACGCCCAGCACTGGCGGCCCTGGATGCCTACCTGGTTCGGGGCCGTCCGGCTCTCGTAGCCCGGTCAACTCCCGCCGTCTTCCTCAATGTGCGCGGCGGAAGGCTCTCCAGGCAAAGCGCGTGGCAGGTGCTGCAAGACGCTGCCCAGAAGGCGAACATCGACACTGATGTGTCGCCCCACACACTGCGGCATTCGTTCGCAACACATCTTCTTGATGGGGGAGCGGACGTGCGTGTAGTGCAAGAACTCCTCGGGCACGCGTCCGTGACCACGACACAGATTTACACGCTGGTGACCGTAAGTTCGCTGCGTGAAGTGTGGGCGCAGGCTCACCCGCGAGCCCGATAGTGGCGAAGATCCTACGCAACTGCGTTTTGCGGGTTAGCGTGCGTGCGTGTCAGTCAGTGGATTCCTTTGGAGAAGCGGTAGCGTTCTCGTAACGATGTGGAAGGGACCAGATGAGCACAGCCCGTCAGCAGATGCAGAGTCTGCTGGTTGTGAGCTAACAGCGGGCACCACGCGAGACGAGAGAGCAGGGGAGCATCGGACCGTGACTACACCGCAGTCTGCAAGCTTGTCGCAGCCTCCGCAGGAGGCTCCCAGTCTGGCTATTCATTCCGTGGACACCCATCCCATAGACCATGGTTCTGTTGACCACGGTTCTGTTGACACTGAGCCAGCCCCCTCGGTAGACGCCGAAGCGGAGCTTTCGCTGCCCGACAGCACCGCCGACGAGTCAGAACTGGGCCCCACCGGGCGTCCGTGGCGTGAAGTGCCGGAACCGCGACCGCTGTCCTCACACGGGCCCGCCACGATCATCGCCATGTGCAACCAGAAGGGCGGGGTGGGAAAGACCACGTCCACGATCAATCTGGGTGCGTCGCTCGCCGAGTGCGGGCGTCGAGTCCTGCTTGTCGATCTGGATCCGCAGGGCGCGCTTTCGGCCGGTCTGGGTGTGGCCCACCACGATCTTGAAGTGACCGTGCACAACCTCCTCGTCGAGCCGCGAGTGCCGATTGACGACGTCTTGATGCGGACCCGGATCGACGGCCTTGATCTGCTGCCCAGCAACATCGACCTCTCCGCTGCCGAGATTCAGCTGGTCACCGAAGTGGGCCGCGAACAAACTCTCGGCCGGGTGCTGCATTCCGTCGTGGACCGCTACGACTACATCCTCATCGACTGCCAGCCGTCTCTAGGGCTGCTCACCGTCAACGCGCTGGCCTGCGCCGATTCGGTCATCATCCCGATGGAATGCGAGTTTTTCAGCCTGCGCGGATTGGCGCTGCTCAACGACACCGTCGAGAAAGTTCGGGACCGCCTTAACCCCCGCCTTCAGCTCGCTGGCATCGTGGTCACCATGTTCGATTCACGCACGCTCCATGCGCGCGAGGTTATGGCCCGCGTCGTCGAGGTTTTTGGTGACCTTGTGTACGACACCGTCATTAACCGGACGGTCCGCTTCCCGGAAACCAGTGTTGCTGGCGAACCCATCACCACGTGGGCGCCCAAGTCCACCGGTGCCGGCGCCTACCGCTCACTTGCGCGTGAAGTCATACACCGCTCCGGCCCACAGTGACCTCGGTGATCGACCCTGAACCGCTCACGGCTGCGGACGGGGAGTCGGAGCAGGCTGGTGCGCCTGTGGAGAAGGCCGGGTTCCGGGTCACGCTCCGCAACTTTGAAGGACCATTCGATCTTCTCCTCACCCTGATTAACCAGCGCCAACTCGATGTCACTGAGGTAGCGCTGCACCAGGTCACCGACGAGTTCATCGCTTATACGCCCTCTCTTGGCGCCGAGATGGAACTGGATCAGACGACGGAGTTCCTCGTCGTCGCGGCCACGCTTCTCGACCTCAAAGCGGCTCGGCTGCTGCCGTCCGGTGAGGTTGAGGACGCTGAGGATCTGGCGCTTCTCGAAGCCCGCGACCTGTTGTTTGCGCGTCTGCTGCAATACCGCGCCTACAAGCAGGTTGCGCAACTATTCGGCGAGCTCGAGGCTGCGGCGCTGCGTCGCTATCCGCGATCAGTGGCGCTGGAAGACCAGTTCACGAAGCTGCTGCCGGAAGTGCTGCTGGGGGTAGACCCGGCACGTTTCGCTGACATCGCCGCGGGAGCGTTGGCGCCGCGGCCCACCCCCACCGTCGGTTTG
>JAAYXN010000420.1 GCA_012515885.1 Rhodococcus sp. (in: high G+C Gram-positive bacteria) | reverse complement strand
GGCACCCAGATAGAACTCGGCCATTGCCGAGCATTCGAGATGCCACCCGGGACGCCCACGCCCCCACGGCGTCGGCCAGGACGGCTCGCCGGGCTTCTCGGCCTTCCACAGCGTGAAGTCGCGGGGATCGCGTTTACCTGCGCCTGCGCTCTCGCCCTGGTGCACGTCGTCAAGTTTGTGCCCAGACAGCTGCCCGTATTCGGGGTAGCTGCGCACATCGAAATACACATCGCCATCAGCGGCGTAGGCATGGCCCCGATCGATCAGACGCTGCATCATCTCGACCATCTGCGTCACATGCCCGGTAGCCCGCGGCTCTACCGACGGCGGCAAAACGCCCAGCTGGTCGTAGGCCCAGTTGAATGAACGCTCAAACCGTGCGGCCCACTCCCACCACGGGCGGCCAGCCTCAGCGGCCTTGTTCAAGATTTTGTCGTCGATATCGGTGACGTTGCGGATGAACGCGACGTCGTATCCGTTGGCCGACAACCAGCGTCGCAAGACATCGAACGCGACGCCGCTACGGACGTGACCGATGTGGGGTTCGCCCTGCACAGTGGCTCCACACAGGTACACCGACGCGTGATTGGGGGCCAGCGGAACGAAGTCTCGCACGGCCCGCGTCTGGGTGTCGTATAGGCGCAGGGTCACGACAGGCCATCCTACCTGGCTGTATCTACAGGGATAACCAATGCCGTAGCGACGGCCGCGATGCCTTCGCCGCGCCCGGTCAACCCGAGACCGTCCGTAGTGGTCGCCGACACCGACACCGGTGCGCCGAGGATCTCGGAGAGCACCTGTTGAGCTTCGAGACGCCGCGGACCGATCTTGGGCCGGTTACCGATGACCTGCACCGCAGCATTGCCGATGGTGAAACCGTTAGTTTCGAGTAGCCGCCGCACCTCGGTGAGCATCTGCGCACCGGTCGCACCGGCCATCTCCGGACGGTCCGTCCCAAACACCGAGCCGAGGTCACCAAGCCCCGCCGCTGAGAGCAGCGCATCGCACAGCGTGTGGGCGGCGACATCGCCATCAGAGTGCCCGGAGCAGCCGTCGGCGTCCTCGAAGAGCAAACCAGCCATCCAGCAGGGACGCCCCGGCTCAATGGGGTGCACGTCGGTACCGATACCCACTCGACCGAAATTCACCTGCGTGTTCCCTCTCCGTCGACACCCTGAGCAAGCAGGGCCCGCGCCAACAGCAAATCGTGCGGCGTGGTGATTTTGAAGGCGAGCGGATCGCCGTCAATGCACGTCACTGTTTCGCCGACGCGCTCCACCAGGCCCGCATCATCAGTAGCAATCTCGGTGGCCGCCGCATACGCCCGGCTCAACACGTCGGCGGTAAAACCTTGAGGCGTTTGGACGGCACGCAACCCGCTCCGGTCCGGCGTGCCCGTCACCTGTCCCGCATCGACGGACTTGATGGTGTCCACGACCGGCAACACCGGAATCACCGCCGATGCACCTGCACGCAATGCTGCCACGACATCGGCTATCAGCGCGGACGGCGTCAACGCGCGGGCCGCATCATGGACGAGAACAAACTCAGCGTCGCCTGCGGCAGCTAGCCCGGCACGCACCGAATCGGTGCGCTCGGCGCCGCCACCAACCACCGTCACCTCCGGCGGCAACTGGGCCGCCGTCGATGCGCACAGCTCAGGGGGAACAATGACGACAACGCGGTCGACGGCCCCCGAATGAAGCAGGCCGTCGACCGCGCGAGTCAACATTGTGTGACCGTCAAGCTCAACGAATGCCTTTGGCACCGCCTCACCCAAACGGACACCACGACCAGCAGCAGGCACAAGCGCCACTACGGCACCATTCACAGCAGCCACCGATCGCGGTTCTTCAGTTTTACGACGCCGCAGCGAGGACCTCGTCGAGGATGGTGGCAGCCTTATCGCTGTCCGTGCCCTCAGCGAGTGCCAATTCACCAACGAGGATCTGGCGTGCCTTGGCAAGCATCCGCTTCTCGCCAGCCGACAGGCCGCGATCCTGCTCGCGACGCCACAGGTCACGAACTACCTCAGCAACCTTGTTGACGTCACCAGACGCCAGCTTCTCCAGGTTGGCCTTGTAGCGGCGTGACCAGTTGGTGGGTTCTTCGGTATGTGGTGCACGCAGCACCTCAAAAACCTTGTCGAGGCCTTCCTGGCCCACGACGTCCCGGACTCCGACGTACTCTGCGTTGTCTGCGGGAACTCGAACAGTCAGGTCACCCTGCGCGACCTTGAGAACGAGGTATTCCTTCTGTTCACCCTTGATGGTGCGCGTTGCGATAGCCTCGATCAGCGCAGCACCGTGATGGGGGTATACGACGGTGTCTCCGACCTTAAAAATCATCTGTCCCGTGCCCCTTTCGATCCATCGAGTTTATCACGCCCTAATTCCGGCATTGCACTCAACGGCGCAGGTCAGCGGCCTCACCGAACGACGCTAGGGCTTGACAGTCTGTGAATTTCATGCTGTCGACAGCATTTCTATGCTGGTATGCAGCGCCACCAATAGCGCTCTCACTTGCATGGTCACGGTCGACACACGACGAATCTCCCCACCCTGTGCACACTCCCCGCGCATCAACTACTACGCTCCCTAGTGGAGTGCGAACCTGACGCCATGGAGGACAACTCGTGACAGCTCTAGACAAGCCGACTCGCCGAGTCGCAACCGCGATCGCCCTCGCTGTGGGCGCAGCCCTCACGTTGTCCGCGTGCAGCGCCGGGCAGATCACCCAGACCTCTCACCAGGCTGCGGCAATCAACGGCAACAACGCCAACTCGGGCCACATTGCCCTGCGCAATGTGCACGTCGTGTACCCCAACGCCGAGGAATACAGCATCGAGCCGGGTGGCACCGCCATCCTGGCGTTCACGATCGTGAACCAGAGCAATGAGGACGACGACCGCCTCATCTCGATTTCCTCCGATTACGCGGGAAGCGTAACCATCACCGAGGAAGCCGGATCGCTGACCATTCCGGCACAGGGCGCACTTGCTGCCGCCCAGTCCGAGGGTGAGGAACTCGCGGACCTCGTTGATGCCGCTGAAGAAGCACAGACCGGCACCACCGAAGAGTCTCCCGTCCCGGTTGATGTTCTCGTCGTCAAGCTGGAGAACCTGAACGAAGGCGTCCGTCCCGGACTGACGTTCCCCGTCACCTTCACTTTCGAGAAGGCTGGCGACGTCACCATTGAGGTTCCCGTCGACGCCGGCCCGGTCCTGGAGCGCGACATCTCCGATAAGTCCCCCATTAAGGGCGAGGGCGGGCACTGACCCCCTGCACTTTTCGATTCGGGCCCCTATCGCACACCTGCGATAGGGGCCCGTTTTTGGTTACCTGTCGGACCCAGCTTCTAGGCTGGCGTCGTGGCGAAAGTGAAAACGGAATACCGCTGCTCCGAATGCCGCAGCACGGTCCCTAAATGGGTGGGGCGCTGCCCCGATTGCGGTGCGTGGGGGTCAATGAGCGAAGCCGCCCCGGTACTTGCTGTTACCTCCCGGCCAGGAACCTCACTGGCGCAGGCAGGTTCGGGCGCCGTGCTGCCCACCACCCCCGCCACCCCGCTCACTCAGATAGACAGCACCGTCACCGCCCTCAAACCCACCGGTATCGGTGAACTCGATCGGGTTCTCGGTGGCGGTATCGTCCCCGGTTCGGTGGTTCTTCTCGCCGGCGAGCCGGGCGTC
>JAAYXN010000419.1 GCA_012515885.1 Rhodococcus sp. (in: high G+C Gram-positive bacteria) | reverse complement strand
GAAAAGGTTACGAAACCCCTCCCGTGCTGTCTAACGCTTCGGGCAATTTCTGTCCGATTCGACTGTTTTTTACTCACTCGGGCACGCCATCGAGCCACCGGATAACAGACCGATAACGGCCGTCATGTTTTCCATTACGAGACGCAGCGAGCACGCGCCGCACCCGGAGGCACCACCGGCAAGCGCGCAGGCCACACGGACATTCGCCGCGATATCGCCGAGCGACCATTCGCGGCACCTATCAACTATCTCTGCACAATCTCCTCCCCGACGGAGTCCCAATCCTGACCGAGGAGATTTCGACGCCACAAATACCGCTGTGACCCTCGTCTCAGCACGCCAGATTGGCGCAACTTTTGTCCGATTCGGCGCAAAGTTGAGGTCGACCAGAGTGCTCCGTCATCGACGCCCCACTGCAGGGAAAGCACGCACAGAAACGTCCCTAAAAGTCTGGGGCGCGAAGATCGCGGCCCGAACGTGTCAGACACACCCCCTACTGTCAGTGCTGTGACAGCGACCCCGCACCAACTGAGCTTCGACGAGTTGGAGACGCCGCTGTCCGAAACCACTTTCGTCGTCGTCGACCTCGAAACGACGGGCACCAACCCTGCCGATGATGCAATTACCGAGATCGGTGCCGTCAAAATCCGTGGCGGCGAGGTCATTGGCGAAATGGCAACCCTTGTTGACCCGGGGATTCGTCTTCCACCTCAGATTGTCGCGATCACCGGAATCACCACGGCAATGCTGGTGGGGGCGCCGCGCATTGAAGCCGTGCTCCCCAGCTTTCTCGAATTCGCGGAAGGCGCCGTCCTCGTCGCACACAACGCACCATTCGATACCGGCTTCTTACGAAGCGCAGCGGCACGGATGGATATCACCTGGCCGTCCTTCACTGTCTTGTGCACGGTCAAGCTCGCCCGCCGCATCCTCACCCGCGATGAGGCGCCGTCCGTCAAACTTGCGCACCTTGCCCGCCTTTTCGCCGTCGAAACCACGCCGACGCACCGTGCCCTCGACGACGCACGGGCCACCGTGGATGTACTGCACGCTCTGATCGCACGCGTCGGTAATCAGGGAGTGCACAGCCTCACTGAGCTACTGGAGTATTTGCCTGACGTCTCCGCGCATCAACGCGCTAAACGATCCTTCGCAGCCGATCTGCCCCGCACCCCCGGCGTGTACCTGTTTCGTGGGCCTTCCGATGAAGTCCTCTATATAGGCACGGCCTCGAACTTGCGTCGAAGAGTGCGCAGCTATTTCACCGGTTCGGAAACCCGCACCCGCATGAAAGAAATGGTCGCGCTCGCGACCCGTGTCGATCACGTCGAATGCGAGCATGCGCTTGAAGCGGGCGTCCGCGAGCTGCGGCTGCTCGCTGCGCACACGCCGCCCTACAACCGTCGCTCCAAATATCCGATGAAGGGCTGGTGGATTTGCCTCACCCGCGAAGCTTTCCCCCGCTTCTCTGTGGTGCGCGCCCCCACCAACGAGTGCCTGGGACCGTTTCGGACCCGCGCGGCGGCGCTGGAATCGGCGGACGCCCTCGCTACGTCATGCGGAATACGCACGTGCACCACCCGGATTACTCGCGGCGAGCCACATGGCCCCGCCTGCCCGCCGAACACCGTTCGAGACTGCCCCGCCCGAGCGGTCCGCTCGGAAGTCGACTACACCGCACCTGAGACCGTGCGGGCCCTGTGGCGCGGAGATACTGATGAACCACTGCGCGTCCTGCGCACCACAATGGAACAGCTCAGCGACGCACGACTCTTTGAAACCGCCGCCCGGTTGCGCGATCACACCGCGCAGCTCACCCACGCCCTCGCCAGAATGCAAGCCCTCGCCGCCTTCGCCGCGATAGACGAGGTCGTGTTAGCTCGCCCGCGGCAGCCTGCACAGGACAAGACTGGGTCCTCCGCGGACGGCTGGGAATTTGCGGTCATCCGCTGCGGGCGCCTCGCGGCGGCCGGGGTCGCACCCCGCGGCACCGCACCGATGGCCGTCGTCAATCAGTTGACGCTCAGCGCCCAAACAGTGATCCCCGACGACACGCCGCTGCGCGGGGCCTCTCCCGAAGAAGTTGCCCTGCTGCTGCGTTGGGCGCGTGAACCTGACTGCCGAATCGTCTCCTCGACGCATGGGTGGGCGTCGCCACTGCGCAGTGCCGGAGCGTGGGCGCAGTGGACGGCGCTCGCCGTCGCCGGAGCTACCAGCGCTTTGTAGTTCGACCAGCGCTTTGCAGTTGGACCAGCGCTTGCAGTTGGAGCTACCCCTGAGCAGAGAGCCGCTGCGTGGTTTCGGCCCACCGCGCAGCCAACGCGGTCGCCGCGCCCGTATCAATCGCGTCCGCCGCCGAGGCGATGCCGTCCGCGATCGCCGCCACGAGTCCTTCTGATCCGGGCTCGCGCACTCCGTGATAGGCCGCGATGGCTGCGCCCGCGTTCAACAGCACCGCGTCACGGACGGGGCCGGTCTCCCCCGCGAACAGTCGACGGGCCACGTCCGCGTTGTATTCGGCGTCTCCGCCGCGTAGATCGTCCAGCGAGGCGCGAGCAATACCAACGTCACGCGGATCGAACTGGTAGACGTTGACCTCTCCATCTGCAACAACATGCACGGTCGACGTGGTGGATGTGGTCAGCTCGTCGAGTCCGTCGTCTCCGCGCACAACCAGCGCCGACGTTCCACGACCCGCAAGCACCCCAGCGAGCACCGGCACCAGATCCTCGAACGCGCAACCAAACAGCCCAGCGCGAGGACGAGCCGGATTTGTCAGCGGCCCAAGCACGTTAAATACGGTCGGGATACCGATCTCTTTCCGCGGCGGGCCCGCAAACCGCATCGCTGGGTGGAACACCGGGGCAAAGCAGAACGCGATACCCGCCTCACGCACGCAGTCCGCAACCTGTTCCGGCCCCAAATCGATCGCGACACCCAGCGATTCCAGGACATCAGCGCCGCCGCTCTTCGACGACGCCGCCCTGCCCCCGTGCTTGATGACACGAACACCAGCAGCAGCGACCACGATCGCCGACATGGTGGAGATATTGACCGTGTGGGAACGATCGCCGCCGGTACCGACAACATCTACTGCGTCGCCGTCGACGTCCACGAGACGAGAATGCGCGAGCATCGCATCGGCGAGCCCACGTACTTCCGCCGGGATCGGACCCTTCATCTTCATCGCGACACCGAAGGCTGCGATCTGCGCGGGGCTCGCGTTGCCTTCCATGATCTCGTTCATCGCCCAGGAGGCCTGTTCCGCCGAGAGGTCGTTGCCGTCGGTCAGCTCGCCCAATACCTGCGGCCACGTCGGCTGAACTTCGCTGGCGCTGGTATCTACTGACTGCGTATGCGACTGCATCGTGCGTCCCCTCATGACGGCCGGCACCCGACTGCTCAGAGCCGGGGCGAGATGAAAAGGTGTTCGGGCGTGAAAATCCTAGTCGGGAGGCGACTGTAGGGCATCCCACCCGGTGCAGACCCCTCCGTGCCGCTGCGCCAGCCCCGCCATGCGGGACCTCTCCTGCGAACAATGCAGAGCATCAAGGACCTGGATGCGTTGAAACAGGACATTCACCGGGCCTGAGCTGTCGGGGCTGCCGGCCGCAACAGGTTCGTCATAAACAAGGAGATAGTCGTCCTGCGCCGCAATCGACGCCGCGTCCTCGACGACAGCGGCCGGCAACGTCAGATGGTGGCGGAGCACTGCCTGTTCTAGAGGCCGCCACGCAGGCTCTCCCGCTTCACCACGAGCCAGCGCCGTCGAACACGCCTCGGCATCGTCGAAACTTGCCACCACCACAACGAGGTCTTCGCGGGTAGCGTCAAGTGGGTTCGGCCCGGAGCGACGAGCAAACAGTCGCTTCCACCACCGCTCAGCAGTCGCAGCCTGTCCCGTCCTCGCCGCGCGCTTGTTGGGCCCACTGCTCTTAGACACTGCGCATCCTGCTCTCTCCTCGCTCACGTGAAGTTCTCCGTTTTTATTCTCTACTAGTCCTCAAAACGCCACGGCGCGACGCACTACCCACAGGTATTGCCCGCCCTCGGCACCTAAATGACCGGCCGTCGCCACGCATTTTCCCAGGTAGTTGCCGGGACAAACCTGGAGTAACGGGCAGGCGACGCGCCGAGTGGAGACCCGGGTGGTCACCCTGTACGACAAGGCGTCATACTTCTCCTGTGACGAGCGCAGTAGGGACTTCAGGAACAGCAATCACCCAACGTGTGCACTCGCTGAACCGGCCAAACATGGTCAGCGTTGGCACCGTCGTGTGGTTGGCAAGCGAGCTCATGTTCTTCGCCGGGCTCTTCGCCATGTACTTCGTCGCGCGAGCTCAGGCTCCGGACGGCGCATGGCCGCCAGAGCCGGTGCATTTGAACCTGGCGCTAGCAGTGCCAATCACGGTGATCCTCATCGCATCCTCCTTCACCTGCCAGCTGGGTGTTTTCGCAGCTGAACGTGGGGATGTCTTCGGCTTACGCCGGTGGTACACGATCACGCTCGTGATGGGCACGGTCTTCGTGATTGGTCAGGGCTACGAGTACTACGTCCTCGTCAGCGACGGCGTCACGTTCGCGTCACACGTGTACGGATCAGTCTTCTTCATTACGACCGGATTCCACGGCCTGCACGTTATCGGCGGTCTCATCGCGTTTGCTTTCCTCATCGCGCGTACGCGGGTCAGTAAGTTCACCCCCGCACAGGCCACCGCAGCGATCGTCGTGTCGTACTACTGGCACTTCGTCGACATCGTGTGGATCGCACTGTTTGCCACGATCTATTTCATCCGTTAGCCAGCTGGTACGGCACAGGCCCAGCCCCCTGACGTCCAGTCCGTCCCGACATACCTAAGGGATACAGATGAGTTCATCCCCCCCACCCACATCCGACGCCACGTCCGCTAGAAAGACACGCCGCCAGCGCAAGCTGCGTCGGCGTGTTACCGGCGCCATGGTCTTGATGATGGGATTGGTCAGCGCCGGTTTCCTCGCAGCAGCTTTGACACCGGATCCTCAAGTCGCCACCGCGAGTGACGACACTGCCGCCATGATCCGCGAAGGCAAGCAGCTGTACGAGACTTCGTGCATCACCTGCCACGGCGCGAACCTGCAGGGCGTGAAGGACCGCGGCCCGACCCTTATCGGTGTCGGTGAAGCTGCTGTCTACTTCCAGGTCTCTTCAGGTCGTATGCCTGCTGTGCGCAACGAAGCACAGATGCCTCGCAACGAACCGAAGTTCGACGCCGCCCAGACTGACGCACTTGGTGCGTACATCCAGGCCAACGGTGGCGGACCGACGGTCATTCGTGACGACAACGGCGAGATTTCCCAGTCGTCCCTGCGCGGCAACGACATTGGCCGTGGTAGCGAACTGTTCCGCATGAACTGCGCGTCCTGCCACAACTTCACTGGACGTGGTGGCGCACTGTCGTCCGGTAAGTACGCGCCGATCCTCGATCCCGCGAACGAGCAGCAGATCTACACCGCCATGCTCACTGGCCCCCAGAACATGCCTAAGTTCTCGGACCGCCAGCTGACCCTGGAGGAAAAGCAGGACATCATCGCCTACGTCAAGCTGCAGGCTGAGGCTAAGTCCCCCGGCGGATACGGACTTGGTGGTCTCGGCCCGCCGGCTGAAGGCCCAACCATCTGGGTTGTTGGAATCGTTGCTGTCGTCGGTGCAGCCATGTGGATCGGAGCAAGGTCATGAGCGACGCTGGCCACACTGGCGGCGAGGCGCCCAAGAACTACACAAATGAAGAACTCGAAGCGATGGATCGTGACGAGCTAGTCAAGCTCGGAACGAACCTCGACGGCGTTGACGTTGTCTTCCATCAGGACCGTTGGCCCGTCAAGGGAACCAAGGCGGAAAAGCGTGCAGAACGCCAGGTTGCGTTCTGGTTCAGCCTCGCTGGCGTTTCTGCGCTCGCGTTTACCGGCGTGTTTCTGTTCTGGCCGTGGGAGTACGCGGGCCCCGGCGACGACAAGTACCACTGGTACAGCCTGTACACCCCGATGCTTGGTCTCACCATGGGTCTGGCGATCCTCGGTGTCGGTGTCGGTGCTGTTCTCTTCACCAAGAAGTTCATCCCCGAAGAGATCTCCATCCAGGACCGTCACGACGGTGCCTCCGCGGAGATCGATCGCAAGACCATCGTGGCTGAACTGACCGACACCCTGGACAAGTCCACGATCGGTCGACGCAAGCTCATCAAGCGAAGCCTGATCTTCGGTGGTGGCGCACTCGGCATCATGTCCGTCATGCCGCTGGGCGCAATGATCAAGAACCCGTGGGCAGAAGGCGACAAGTCGTCACTGTGGGTGTCCGGCTGGACCCCCCAGTACCCCGGCGAAACGATCTACCTGCGCCGCGACACCGGACGTCCCGAGGACATCGTTCTCGTCCGTCCCGAAGACCTCGACGCTGGCGGTATGGAAACGGTGTTCCCTTACCGCGAGTCTGACCGTGGCGACAACCACGCTCTCCTGATGGGTCTGCGCGGTATTCGTAACGCGGTCATGCTGATTCGCTTGCGTCCCGAAGACACTGCACGGGTCACCAAGCGTAAGGGCCAGGAAAGCTTCAACTACGGCGACTACTTCGCTTACTCGAAGATCTGCACCCACCTCGGTTGCCCGACGTCTCTGTACGAACAGCAGACACAGCGCATTCTCTGCCCGTGCCACCAGTCGCAGTTCGATGCGCTGCAGTACGGCAAGCCGATCTTCGGCCCCGCAGCTCGTGCACTTCCGCAGTTGCCCCTTACTGTTAACGAAGAGGGCTTCCTCGTCGCCAACGGTGACTTCATCGAAGCACTCGGTCCGGCCTTCTGGGAGCGTCGCCGTGAGTACAAAACTAGAGACCAAGCTCGCTCAAGCGGGCGAGGAAATCGACTCCCGCTATCACCCGTCGGCTGGCATTCGGCGTCAGATCAACAAGGTATTCCCGACTCACTGGTCATTCATGCTCGGTGAGATCGCGCTCTACAGCTTCATTATCCTGCTGATCTCGGGTACCTACCTGACGCTGTTCTTCGATCCTTCGCTTGCACACGTCGTCTACAACGGCGCATACGAGCCACTTCGCGGTGTCTCGATGTCCCGTGCATACGAGACCACCTTGAACCTGTCGTTCGAGGTGCGTGGCGGTCTGTTCGTTCGCCAGATCCACCACTGGGCTGCACTGATGTTCGCGGCTTCGATCATCGTTCACCTCGCTCGCATCTTCTTCACCGGCGCATTCCGTCGCCCGCGTGAAGCGAACTGGGTCATCGGTGTTCTGCTGCTCATCCTGGCGATGTTCGAAGGCTTCTTCGGCTACACCATCCCGGACGACCTGCTCTCGGGTACCGGTCTTCGCGCCGCGTTCTCCGGTATCACGCTGTCCATCCCGGTGGTGGGTACCTGGATGCACTGGATGATCTTCGATGGAGACTTCCCCGGCGAGCTGATCATTCCGCGCCTCTACGTCATGCACGTGCTGATCTTCCCGGCCATCATCCTCGCGTTGATCGCTGGCCACTTGGCACTTGTCTGGTCCCAGAAGCACACGCAGTTCCCCGGCCCTGCCCGCACTGAGACCAACGT
>JAAYXN010000418.1 GCA_012515885.1 Rhodococcus sp. (in: high G+C Gram-positive bacteria) | reverse complement strand
TTCCTTGACCCAGTGGCGCAGCTTCGGGGCCTCGCCGCGCACTGCGGTCGCTGCGGTGCGCAGGAAGTTCGACATCGACACACCGGGTACCTCGACCGGGTACTGCATTGCGAGGAACAGTCCGGCACGGGCGCGTTCATCGACGCTCATTTCCAGGACGTCTTCGCCGTCGAGGGTGATGGAGCCGGAGGTCACCTGGTACTTGGGGTGTCCCGCGATGGCGTAGGACAGCGTCGACTTGCCGGAGCCGTTGGGGCCCATGATGGCGTGGGTTTCGCCGGAGCGCACCGTGAGGTTGACGCCCTTGAGGATCTGGATGGGGTCAGCGCTGTCGTCGCTGTTCGCGACGTCGACGTGCAGGTCCTTGATCTCAAGTACCGAAGACTTCTGTTCGGGGCTAGCCATGGTGTTCCTTTGCGTGTTTTAACGAGCAGATTATGAAATTGCGGTGCCGCTGAATTCTTACGGCGGCGGTGCCGCTAAATACCTACGGTGGCGAGTTCAGCCTCAACGGCTGCTTCGAGGCGTTCGCGTACTTCGGGGATACCGATTTTCGCGATGATTTCGTGGAAGAAGCCACGCACGACAAGGCGGCGGGCCTGCTCTTCGGGGATGCCGCGGGCACGCAGGTAGAAGAGCTGTTCGTCGTCGAAGCGTCCGGTGGCGCTGGCGTGGCCTGCTCCGACGATTTCGCCGGTCTCGATTTCGAGGTTGGGCACGGAGTCGGCGCGGGCACCGTCGGTGAGGATCAGGTTGCGGTTGAGTTCGAAGGTGTCGGTTCCTTCTGCCTCGGCGCGAATGAGGACGTCACCGATCCAAACTGCGTGCGCGTCGGGGCGATCGGTGGCCGGGTCGCCTTGCAGTGCGCCCTTGTAGACCACGTTGGACTTGCAGTTGGGCTGCGAGTGGTCGACGAGGAGGCGGTGTTCGAGGTGCTGTCCGTCGTCAGCGAAGTAAAGGCCGAGTAGTTCGGCGTCGCCGCCGGGCGCGTTGTAGCGCACGGTGCCGGTGAGGCGAATCAGATCGCCGCCGAGGCTGACTGCGTTGTGGCGCAGTACCGCGTCGCGGCCGACGCTGGCGTGATGAGCGGTGACGTGGACTGCGTCGTCTGCCCAGTCGTGGATCGCGACCACGGTCAGGTGTGCGCTGTCGCCAACGACGAACTCAACGTTGTCGGCGTAGGTGCCGCTGCCGCGGTGGTCGAGGACGACGGCTGCGCGCGCGAACGGTGCCAGACGAATCTGCAGGTGCCCGTAGGCCACGGTGTCTGCGCCGGGTCCGTCGATGGTGATGACGATGGGCTCAGCGACCTCCACCTCGGTACCGACGGACACGATGGTCGCGGTCTCGAAGCTGGAGTATGCCTGGGCTGCGATGCGATCTGCGGGGGTTCCCGCAGCACCCAAACGGTCATCGTCGCGGCCTACGGTATCGACCGTGACGGTGTTGGGACCTGCAACGGTGATCGTCGCTGAACCGTTCGCGATGGCCGTTCCGTTGTGCAGACCGCGGAGGCGGCGCAGCGGCGTAAAGCGCCACGCTTCGTCGCGCCCGCCTGGGATCTCGAAGGCGTCAACGTCGAACGAGGTGAAGACCTCGCCCTTGTTGACTGCCGGTGCCTGCGGGTTTTCGCCGGTGACGGCTCCCACAACTCCTGTTGCCGGGTTGCTCACTTAGCCCACGGCCCCTTCCATCTGCAGTTCGATCAGGCGGTTCAGTTCGAGGGCGTATTCCATCGGCAGTTCTTTCGCGATGGGCTCGACGAAGCCGCGCACCACCGTTGCCATTGCTTCGTCCTCGGTCAGACCGCGGCTCATGAGGTAAAACAGCTGGTCATCGCTGACCTTGGAGACTGTTGCTTCGTGTCCCATCGTCACGTCGTCTTCACGGATGTCGACGTACGGGTACGTGTCGGATCGGCTGATCTGGTCCACGAGCAGCGCGTCACACTTGACCGTCGACTTCGAGCCGTAGGCGCCCTTGTTGACCCGGATCAGGCCGCGGTACGACGCGCGTCCACCGCCACGAGCGACCGACTTGCTGACGATCGATGACGACGTGTGTGGTGCGAGGTGCAGCATCTTGGCGCCGGTGTCCTGGTGTTGGCCTTCACCAGCGAACGCGACCGAGAGCACCTCACCGCGGGCGTGCTCGCCCGTCATCCACACAGCGGGGTACTTCATCGTCACCTTGGAACCGATGTTGCCGTCGACCCACTCCAT
>JAAYXN010000417.1 GCA_012515885.1 Rhodococcus sp. (in: high G+C Gram-positive bacteria) | reverse complement strand
GCGGATACTCCTGTAGGTGAGAACGCGGTGCCCGGCCCGGACCCTCAGAACCCGGGTGGCCCGGGTCAACAGAATCCTTCGCTGGGTGAATCACCGTTCTCTACCGGTAACCCGGCATCGACGATGGCTGCGTCTGCGGGCGCTCCCTCTGTGGGTGGCGGTATGCCTGGCGCCCCGGGTCTTGGCGGTGGCGGCGCCGGTGGCGGAGGTATCGGCGCTGGTGGTGGTATTGGTGGTGGTGCTGGCGGTCCCGGTATGGGCGCGGCCCCTGGTGTCGGTGCCGGACCCGGCACAGGCGCTGGTGCGGGCGCCGGTGCACGTGGCGTTCCCGGCGCTATGGGAGCTGGCGCGCGCGGTATGGGCGGTATGGGTGGCGGCATGATGGGCGGCGGCGGAGCTGGTGCCGGACGCGGCCAAGAAAAGGAACATCAGATTCCCGACTACCTGAAAACGATTGAAAACGGCAACGAGTTGATCGGTGCTCCACCGAAGCTGGTGCCACCAGTGTTGGGAGCCAACTAAATGCTGGCCTGGAAGCTCTATCCCGAACAGTTCCTTGCCTTTTGGGAACTCACCGACCATGACGCTCCGCCCTATCCAATTAAAGCCATTGGGCGCCATGATGATTCGCAGCTACTGATACAGGAACGTGCTCAGCTGCGTCGAGAACTCCAAGCGGACAACAACGACATCACCATCGCTATGCGCGTGCTCGCGAACCCTGAGGTCTACGTGGAAATCACGGGCACCGTGCAGGATACAAACGTGCGTATCGCGGCCGGGGTACTCACCGATCGCATCGCTATCGCCTCCGAAATCGTCCATGACGGCCATAACGTTGTCGCGCTCGGACTCGCCGGTACACGCGGTTTGAGTCAGCGTCTGGTTGGGGCGATACCTGCCAATGCTGGTGGCACGCGTACCTTCGCACCCGTCTCTGCTGCTCCCAGCATTGATGTCGGCGGCGAACCAGATTCGTACATGACGTCCGTGTGGGGTGATGACAGACCCGCAGCCGGTTTCGCTGACGCGTGCGCGGCATCTGGCGTTGGCGGCGGCAGCGTCGAAGTGTTCCGGGGACCGCGCCTGGGTCGCGAACACAAGGTGGGCCGCGTTGGTTGGGTCGATCTTGGTGGTGATGGGCGCTACATCTCCGGTCCCTACAATGTCGGCACGATTAACTCTGGCGGACCGGAAGCATTCACTACCGCGGTGCAGACCCTGATCGCCGAAGCACTTGAGGAGCATCGTTCCGAGGCGTACGCGTAAACGCTTACAACCCGCAAGACCCGAATCGAGCTCTAAATCTCCCTGGTAGAGGCACTACTCGGGGCGGTGCCGTCCAGCTCTGGACGGTCTTCAAGATCATCCAGACCGCACTCGCGGCCCCGGAGAAGCGCTGTATGCAAATCCGTGGTCGCAGTGTGGTCTTCGGTGTCCATGCTGACCGGCCGAAGTTCCGACGGATGATATTCCGTACGCCGGGTCGACTCGGCGACGCTGGATTCGGCCGTCACCTGCGTGTCAGGTACGACGGGCGGCTCGTAGTCGATGCCCGTGTAAATGATCTCCTGATTCCAGGTTCCCGCGCCTGTGGGGTCCGCGAAATAGCGGGCCTCAAGACCCGAATCGACATCGAGAACAGCCTGGTCCACCACGCCATCTCCGTCGGAATCCCACATGGCGTCATCGAGGAGCCCATCGCCATCGAAGTCGAGGCGCACCGCGTTGGGGATATCACCGTCACCGATGATCAAATCCGGCGCCGACAACCACGTCGTTGGGTCACCGTGGCCGGTGCCGAACGAATATTCTAGGCGCTCGAATGGGTCCATATAGAAATTGGACGCACCCCTATTTATTTCGGTTCCATCTGGAACGAAATAGTTAAATGAATACCGTTATTCAGTGCGCGCGCTGCCTCGCCGACGCGTGAACCGCGACTTCGGTGGCCTTCACGACAAAACACACCTTCGCTCCGGGAACGAGCTGTAGGTCAGCGGCAGCAGCGGCGGTAATTTCCGCGGTCAGCACCGTTGACGGTGAACTCGTCAACGCCCCGGCCACAACCACCACCGCGCCGCGCGTCGTCAACTCCGTCACCTGCACCTCGAACAGATTGCGGGGACTGCCCTCAGGTGGGGAGAGGTAGATCGCCACCGCATGCGGCGCGAACACTGCCACCGCGTCACCGCCAATACGGCACTGGGTATCGACATTTCCAGTCACCACGACGCCATCCCGCGCGGTCAATCCGGTTTCATTGGCCGTGCCTGCCATCATATTGACGCCAGCGATGCGGGCCCCGAAATCGCTGCGTGGACGCGAGAGCACCTCACGCACCGGTCCTTCTTCAGCGATATGACCGGACTCGATCACTACCGCACGGTCAGCGAACGCCAGCGCATCGAGAATGTCGTGTGTGACGACGAGTGCCATCCGCTCACCAGAACGCAGCACGTCACGCAAGAGCGATCGAATCGCGGGAGCAGCGGACACGTCCAATGCGGCGAGCGGCTCATCAAGCAGGAGAACCTTCGGGTCCGCCGCCAAAGCACGCGCCACCGCCACCCTTTGCGCCTGCCCTCCCGACAGTTGATGGGGGCGACGGCGCGCAAACTCGAGAGCGTCGACCGCTTCAAGCCACGTGTACGCGGCATCGCGCGCCACGCGTCGACTCGCCCCGGCAGCACGCGGCGCAAAAGCCACATTGGCGGCCACACTCAGGTGCGGAAACAGCAGCGGCTGCTGAGCAAGCAGCGCTACCGCCCGCTTATGCGGCGGAATCTGCACGTGCGCAGCGGTATCGATCAGGGTCTTGCCATCCAGCACCAGGTGCCCGTGGTCGGGATAGATCAATCCGGACAGCACCGACAGCAGCGTCGACTTTCCTGCTCCATTGGGCCCCAGCACCGCAACGACCTGCCAGGGTTCGATGTCGAGTTCGACGTCAAACCCGCGGGCCGTGACCTGCGCGCGCAGCGACAATCCGCGGCTCACCATGTCGACCACCGGGTAAAGGCACGCGAAGCGATGACAACCACGATCGCGACCACCACCAGCACCAGGGATAGGGCGACGGCCGCATCGGCATCAGTTTCGCGTTGAAGGTAAATCTCCAGGGGCAGTGTCCTGGTGACACCTTGCAGGCTGCCCGCGAACGTCAACGTGGCACCAAACTCACCGAGGGCCCGCGCAAAGGAAAGGACCGCACCAGAGGCTAGACCGGGAAGGACCAGCGGCAACGTGACCCGGCGAAACACTGTCGTTGGGCGTGCGCCGAGAGTGGCGGCGACGTTGTCGTACTTGGTTCCGGCGGTGCGCAGCGCACCTTCGAGGCTCACGACGAGGAAGGGGAGGGAGACGAATGTTTGGGCGATGACGACCGCGGTGGTGCTGAACGCGATGCTGATCCCAGCCACTTCAAGGTGTTCTCCGATGAGGCCGCGTCGACCAAAGGTGTAGAGCAGCGCGATACCGCCCACCACTGGCGGCAGTACCAGCGGAAGGAGCACCAGTGATCGCAGCACCTGGATTCCGGGGAAGCTGCTGCGCGCGAGAACCGCTGCCATCGGCACACCGAGCAGGATGCAGCACAGTGTGCTGACGGTGGCGGCCTTCAGGCTCAATTGCAGTGCAGCAACGGAGGATTCAGAGGTGACTAGTTCCCCGAACCGGGGCCAATCGACGGTAGCAAGTATCGCCACCAGCGGAAGGATGACAAAGAGTGCGCCGAGCGCCGCAGGGGCATAGATCCAGGCAGGAAGCCCAGATCGTGGCTGCGGCGCTCGGCGAAGGATCACGGCTGCGCGAAACCAGCGTCAGCGAGGATCGACTGACCGCGCGGGCCCGTCACCAGAGTGATGAATGCTTCCGCTCCCGTCGATGACGACGCATTCTTCAGGGCGGCAATGGGATACACGTTGACAACACCGGATGACTCCGCAAACGGAACCTCGGTGACCTGGTCGCCAGCGTTCGCTGCATCAGTGACATAGACCAACCCGGCATCAGCCTGTCCGCTGGTGACCTTGTTCAGCACGTCAGTCACCGACGACTCTTCGCTGACCGGCGAGAGATCGACACCCGCGGCTTCTTCGACCTTGACTGCCGCTGCTCCACAGGGAACTTGCGGGGCGCACGTGACCAGCAGGGTGCCGTCCTGCGTCAAATCAGCGAGGGACGTGATGTTCTTGGGGTTACCCGGAGCAACCACAATCGTCAGGGTGTTGGACGCGAAGTTCGTGGGATCACCCGCGAGCAGGTCAGCGTCGACAGCCTTGGCCATGTTGGCCACGTCAGCGGATGCGAACGCGTCGGCGGATGCGCCCTGCTGCAACTGCGCCACCAGATCGGACGATCCAGCGAAGTTGAACGTGACCGTTGAGCCGGGGTTTTCCTCTTCATACAGCTCACCGATTTCGGTGAATGTGGCCTTCAGTGAGGCCGCCGCGAACACCGTAATGTCCTGTACCTGAGTGGTTTCCGACGTGGTAGTGGTCGCGGTGTCTTCGCTGTTGGAACAGGCAGCGAGCCCAGATATTGCCAGGGCTCCCGCACAAACTCCCGCGGCAATGCCTCTCAACGAGGTGGTCACAACTGGTCTCCTCATGTATGACGACGCGCGCGGTTGCAGCGTCGTTTTCTCACTAGGTTTGGGCCTAGGTAAGCGGTTGGGTTTCCACAATCACGGTGGTGGATTTGACGACGGCGACCGCGATACGTCCCGGTTCGAGTCCGAGTTCACGGACAGCTTCGCTGCTCATCAGGGATACGATCCGGAAAGGGCCACACTGCATTTCGACCTGCGCCATGACAGTGTCGGCGGTGACCGAAGTGACAATTCCGGTCAGACGATTGCGCGCCGAACTTTCCGATGACAGGGGATTGGGCGCTGGTTCTGAGCGAGTGCGCACAAATTCAGCGAGCACCACACCGTCAATGGTCAGTCGGCCCGCAGCATCTTTATCGGCGACCAAAGCTCCGCTATCAATCCATCGCCGCACGGAATCGTCGCTGACTCCCAGTAGCTCCGCGGCCTGCTTGATTCGTATACCCGTCATCGCACTGACCAATCAGACGCGGACGTATAACACCCATTGAAACGCATATGCGGAACAATACGCCTATTTACTCCGTGTTTGCACACTCAAGAGATCGAGGGCACAGCATGAATGCGTCGCACACTCAGTAGACGTCGCGGACGTATCGCTTTTCTGCCGCCATCTGCTTCAAATACTGGCGGGCGTCGTCTTCGTCCATCCGGCCGTGCGTGCGCACCACCGATTCCAAGGTGTCGTGGACGTCTTTGGCCATGCGGCTGGCATCGCCGCACACATAGAAGTGGGCGCCGTCTTGCAGCCAACTCCATAGCCGTGCACCGTGTTCGCGGATGCGGTCCTGTACGTAAATTTTCTGCCGCTGATCACGCGAGAACGCGGTATCGAATTCGGTGAGGAAGCCATCGGAATGCATGGCTTCCATTTCTTCCCGGTAATAGAAATCGGTGTCTGCGTGCTGCTCACCAAAGAACAACCAGTTGCGGCCGCGATGGCCGAGTGCCTGCCGTTCTTGAAGGAACCCGCGGAATGGTGCGATGCCCGTTCCCGGCCCGACCATAATCATCGGCGTATCCGACGCCGACGGCGGACGGAAATGCGCAGACTTTAGTAAGAAGAAGGGCACGTCGATGTCAGTGCATTGATCGGCGAGGAAAGTCGAACACACACCGTGACGGCGATGCCCATCGTGTTCGTAGCGCACCGCAGACACCGTAAGCTGCACTTCGTCGGGATGGGCTTTGGGGCTCGAAGAGATCGAATACAGCCGTGGCTGAAGCTTTTTCAGTACCCCGGACCATTCGTCCCAACCGGCGTCGACGTCGAATTCGGCGAGGATGTCGACGGCCTGGCGGCCCCATAGCCACTGTTCGAGTGCGATCTTGTTCTGCGGACGCAGCAATCGGGCCAGTTCGGTGTCGCCGGTGCGTTCTTGAACGAACCGCAGCAGGTCGGGCGTCACTTTGGTGATCTCGTAGCGGGTAGCGAGTGCTTCACGCAGCTCCAGTTGCCCTGCCTGACCCGAGCCCGCGTCATCGACGCTGACCAGCATTTCCGGATCGACGTGGGTGGTCTTCATCCACTCCTCGACCGTATCGTCACTGTGACGGGGCCACACACCGAGCGCATCGCCGGCGTCATAGGTAAACCCGGAGTCGGTGATCGCGAATCCGAACTGTCGCACATCTTTCGCGGACGACTCCGCGCTGAGGCGCACGTTGCGCACCAGCCGGGTGACTAGCGGCGCTTTTCGAGTGTAGGTGGGAGCGGACGGCGCCGTCACGGTCTGCGGCGACACCGCGACCGCTGTACCTCCTGCAGCCTCGCCGGATGCGCCCGATGCCTTCTCGCCCAACGCGGCCAGCAGGGCTTCAAGCCACCCGCGTGCCGCATCCTCATAGTCAGGTTCGCAGTCAACGCGGGGAACCAGCCGCACCCCTGCGAGTTCTTCGAGGCGAATGTCGACGCGGCGACCGAACCCGCAGAAGTCGCCGTAGCTCGAATCACCAAAAGCTAAGACAGCGAAGTTGATTCCGGTGATCTTCGATGCAGACTCTGCCGAGAGGCGTTCCCAGAAGCCGGCTCCGTTGTCCGGGGCTTCACCGTCACCGAACGTACTGGTGATGACGAGGAGCGTGCTGCCGGGTGTCAGGTTGGCCAGGTCGCAATCGTCAAGATCAATCAGGTCGGCGCGGTGCCCCGCGGCGGCCAGCGCGGTCGAGACTTCGCCAGCGAACTCTTCTGCGTTGCCGGTTTGCGACGCCCACGCCACGAGGACACGCCCCGCCTGCGCCGATTCAGCTGTTTCGCCGTCACCATTCGGCGCGGTCGATGCTGCGGCTTCACGTGAATAGATGCCTGCGAGAAGACCTTCCAGCCACAGCCTCTTGGAGCCGGACACCGGTGCGCTTCGCGGTAGGACCGGGACTCCCGCAAATTCGGCAGTGTTCTCGATGCCTGCCAGCAACCCGGCGAGGTAGGCGCGCTCGTGGTCGTCGAACTGGGGGATAGATCCGTCGCCCAGCCCAAGCACCGAGCGCACCTGCGCGAGCGGTGACCCAGAGGACTGCGCGGACGACTGCACCGATTCAGTAGGCGGAGCAGCAGGTTTGGGAGCAGCGCTTACCCGGGTTAGCGATACAGCGCACACCTTGAACTCCGGTTGGAAGGATTGCGGGTCGACCGCATCGTTGGTGACTGCGTTGATGGAGAGGTACTCACCGAAACTGTCGTTCCAGTGAAACGGTGCAAAACAGCCGCCGGGAAGCACCCGGTCAGACACCACAGCGGGGAGCACCGCGCGTCCGCGTCGCGACGCCACCTCTACCTGGTCGCCGTCGGCAATATCTAGTGCCAGTGCGTCTTTCGGGTTGATTTCGACGAACGGGCCGGAGTTGAGTTTGTTGAGTTTGGCGACCTTGCCGGTCTTGGTCATGGTGTGCCACTGGTGCTGAAGCCGTCCAGTATTGAGCACGAACGGGTAGTCCGAGTCCGGCATTTCCGCTGGAAGCATGTGCGGACGAGGGAAGAACACGCCTTTACCGCTGGGGGTCGCAAACGACAGTTGCGGCGAGACGCCGTCCGCGTCAGTTCGAAGGTGTTGGCTAACACCATCGTTGATGTAGCGGATGGGGTTGCGGTCGCCGTCGTCACCCGGCGGGCTTGGCCACTGTACCGGGGTCTGCCGGAGCCGTTCATACGTGACGCCGCGCAGATCGTAGCCGGTGTTGGGGTTCCAAAACTTCTTGATTTCTTCGAAGATTTCTTCAGAGTTGTTGTATGAGAACGCTTCTTCGAAACCCATCTCGCAGGCGACGCGGGCGATGATCTGCCAGTCGGGCATGGCTTCGCCTGCCGGATCAACAGCCTTCTGCGTCAGCGTCAGGTTGCGCTCCGAGTTGACCATGACAGCGTCCGACTCGCCCCACATTGACGCTGGCAACAGGATGTCGGCGTAGGCGTTGGTCTCGGTGTCAAGGAAAGCGTCCTGGGCGATCACCACCTCAGCGGTCTCAAGGCCCTCGATCACGGTGCGCCGATTAGACACGGACGCAACGGGATTGGTGCAGATGATCCAGCAGGCTTTGATATCGCCCGCGACCATCTTCTCGAACATGTCGACGGTGCCGGTGCCCACTTCTGATCGGATCGACCCGGAGGGCAGACCCCATACGCCTTCGACGAACGTGCGGTCCGCTTCGGAGAGCACCGCGCGCTGGCCGGGGAGACCCGGGCCCATGTAGCCCATTTCGCGCCCGCCCATGGCGTTGGGTTGACCGGTCAGCGAAAACGGGCCGGCACCGGTGCGGCAGATCGTTCCGGTAGCGAGGTGAATGTTGCAGATAGCGTTGGTATTCCACGTGCCGTGGGTGCTTTGGTTGAGCCCCATCGTCCAGCACGTCATGAGGTTTTTGGTGCCGCCGATCCATTTGGCAGCCATCTGCAAATCTTCGACACTGACGCCGGTGATCTCGGCAACTTTCTCGGGGGTGTAGTCCGCGAGAAATTCGCCCATCGCGTCCCAGCCCTCAGTGTGCGCGGCGATGAACTCCTCATCGATATCGCCGTTAGCGACAATCAGCTGGAGCAGACCGTTGAGCAGAGCCAGGTCGGTACCGGGCGCGACCTGCAAGAACAGGTCTGCTTTGTCGGCAGTCGCGGACCGGCGCGGGTCCACAACAATCAGTTTGGCGCCCGCTTTGACCCGGTCCATCATCCGCAGGAACAGGATGGGGTGGCAGTCCGCCATGTTGGCGCCGGTCACGAAGAACACGTCAGCATGGTCGAAATCTTGATACGAACCGGGCGGGCCGTCCGCACCCAGCGACTGTTTATAGCCGGTACCCGCCGACGCCATGCACAGCCGCGAGTTGGACTCGATCTGGTTGGTGCCGACGAACCCTTTCGACAGTTTGGTGATCAGGTACTGGGCTTCGAGCGACATCTGGCCGGAAACATAGAACGAGAGGGCGTCCGGTCCGTGTTTGTCGAGCTGTTCCCGCAGGCGGCGGGCTGTCTCGCTGATCGCGGCATCCGCGGCCATCGGCGACGGTGCGGCGCCCCGCTGGCCCCGCACATACGCGGTGTCGAGGCGGCCGTCCGCGGCAAGCATTTCCGCGCTCGTCGCGCCCTTCGTGCACAGACGTCCAAAGTTGGTGGGGTGCTCTTTATCGCCAGCGACGGACAGCAAGGACCGTCTGCCGCTTTCCGGGTCCGTCTGAACAGTGAGCACCATGCCGCAGCCGACACCGCAGTACGAGCACGCGCTCTTGACGAGCGACACTCCCGCCTGCTCGGTCACGGCCCGACCGGACATCGCTGACTCCTCACCGTCAAGGTCGCCGCTTGTGGTCGTGGTTGGTGACCACGAGTGCTGCCACAGCGCGCAAACGACCACCTCTATGGTGCGGGTGCGGTGTTTCGTCAGGATTAACTGACGTG